>CAZOON010000273.1:0-2951 GCA_964581445.1 uncultured Halanaerobiales bacterium
TGATGAAGTTAATAAGAGTAGTGTTTCAAGTTATGGTGGTATGATAGGTACTTCTATGGCTACCCCACATGTGACTGGTCTGGCAGCTTTATTGATGGCAAATGGAATTAAAGACCCGGGAGAAATTAAATCAAGAATTATTAACACTGCCATAGATTTGGGTCTACCCGGTAGAGATGATTATTATGGTCATGGATTAATAGATGCCTATGGAGCATTGCTGGGTAAAAAGATAAATACGCCAAAGGTATTTGCAGCCATAAAAAAAGGTGATGACTTAAAAGTGATTAGTGATATCGTGTTTGCAAGGACAGATGGGGAATTTATTTTAAATAAAGTAGAAAAAAGAAATAATATACTTATCATTGCCTGGAGAGATTTAAATGAAAATGGTTTAATTGACAAAGGAGATTATTTTGGAAAATCAGAAGAAATATTTAATATTGCTGAATATTCAATAAATACTCTGGAATTATTAATGAATTATTTATCTTCAAGTTTAGCTATAGAGGTCGTAAAATAAACAAAGGAGGAGAGTTATGAATAAAGTAAATATAAATAGTATAATAATATTCCTATGCATACTTACATTAGTATTCACTAACTTTATTTATGCAATGGATAATGATATTATTCCAGTAAATAATCAGAAATTAGATGATATCACTACACTGAATATTCTTGATGATAAAGATGTTTTAAACTCTTTATCCAGTGAAAATATCGAGATAGTTGCTTATACCAATTTAAAGAAGGATAATAATATTCTAAGTTATATCGTACAAGCAAATGATAGTCTTTATTTAATTGCTATGAAATATAAGACTTCTGTTGCTGCTATTAAAAGATTAAATCACCTAAAAACAGATCTAATTTATGTGGGGCAGAGACTAAATATCCCACTTCCTGTAAGTGATAATAATGATGATCCCGATTTAGATGGTGAGCAAAAAGCAATATATTATGTTCAACCCAATGATAGTTTGTATTTAATTGCTATGGATTTTAATACGACAGTTTCAGAAATTAAGAATATAAATAATTTAAGTTCAGATATAATCTATGTGGATCAAAAATTATATATTCCGATATATTCTTCTGATAATAATAAAGACTCTATATTGGATTATCCTATTGTATATTTTGTTCAACCAGGGGATAGCCTCTATTTTATTGCCAGGGGATTTGATACAACAATTGATAAATTGAAAGAAATTAATAAACTTGAGAGTAGTCAATTATTTATAGGACAGATGTTATATATTACAGAAAAATATGCAAATACAGATAAAGTATATTATTATGTTCAAGCTGGTGATAATATAAGTTTAATTGCCAGGAGATTTAATACTACTATTCAAGAAATAAAAAGGATTAATAATCTTGATTCAGATATGATTAGTATAAATCAAAAACTAATAATTGATTTACCGGAATCAATAATTGAAAATTATAATCTTATATTAACTTACAGGGTAGAGCCTGGGGATAATTTGCTTTCTGTTACAAGAGAATTTAATGTTTCAAGCTGGGATATTAAAATATATAATAATCTGGAGCATGATCAACTTTATGAAGGGCAGAGATTATTAATTCCCCTTTCATTAGATGAGAGCAAATTAAATCAGGCCTTTTATGCTACTAATAAAGAAAGAGACCTTTTAGCTAAAGCGGTTTATTCTGAAGCAAGGGGTGAGCCTTTTGCAGGACAGGTTGCAGTTGCCAGTGTTATTTTAAATAGGGTGAAGAATTCATTATTTCCCAATACAATAGAAGGCGTTATTTTCCAACCCTATCAATTTACGGCTGTTGATGATGGACAATTCTGGTTGACCCCCAATCAAATAGCTTATATTGCTGTTGATGCCGCCTTGAAAGGCTGGGATCCATCAGGAGGAGCACTTTATTACTATAATCCCAATACTGCTGAGTCTGATTGGGTATATTATCGAGATGTAATAATTAGAATTGGAGACCATTATTTTGCAGTATCTGTTTAGATAATTATTAACTTAAACCCTGTGATATATTACAGGGTTTAAGTTATATTTATATGGAAATGGAGGTTAATTAGATGAAAAGAGCTCTGCACTTATTTGTAATTTCTATTTTATTTATATTGTTTTTATCATTTTCTGTTGAATCCGCCTCTGTTCATCGTGTTGAAGCAGGTGAAAATTTATATACAATTGCCCAAAATTATGGTGTAAGTACTAAAGAAATACTCGGGCTTAATCATATCCAGAATCCTGATAAAATTTTCAAAAAACAGGTATTGATAATTACGAGCGCAGAGGCTTCCCATATCTACAGAGTGAAAAAAGGTGATACCCTGTATAAAATTTCTCAAAAACTTAGAATCCCCATAAATATTCTTGCAAAAATAAATTATATTCAGGAGAATGATGTTCTTTACTCAAGACAGGCATTATATTTGCCTTATCGTTATACTAATCCTCTGAAATACAGAGTTAAAGCGGGTGATACTTTTTTAAAGATTTCTCAAGAATTTGAAGTTTTTATAGATGAGATATTATTTTTAAATAACTTGAATATTAATAATGAATTAAAAGAGGGGCAAATATTAAAAATACCTCTTGCCAGGAAAGCTGAGTATTATGATGGTCCAAATTATTTGAGCTTATTCCCGGAGAATTTTTTTCTTAAAGGCAAGACAAATAAGAAAATAATTGCCCTGACTTTTGATGATGGGCCTGATGAGCAGTATACTCCACAGATACTTGATGTATTAAAAAAATATAAAGTACCTGCAACATTCTTTGTAATGGGTTCAAGGGCAGAAAAATACCCTGAGCAAATAAAAAGAATAGTAGAAGAAGGTCACTTGCTGGCAAATCATACCTGGTCACATGTGAATCTAACCCGCGTGGATAAAGAAAGAGTTAATAAGGAATTAAGCTCAACTGAAGACTTAATTGCTAAAAATGTTG
>CAZOON010000274.1:0-2950 GCA_964581445.1 uncultured Halanaerobiales bacterium
AAATACTGAATGATTCTCAGAGGGTGATTGAAAAATTTCATGATAATAATCCTTTGGCTATGCAGAGAGTAGTACTGGCACCCTGTTCACCTTTTTCGGTTACAGGAGATCTTTTAAAAGAATCTATTAAGCTTGCCAGGTCTTATGGAGTTGAAAGTCATACACATCTTGCAGAAACTAAAGATGAAGAGGATTTCTGTCAGGATAAATTTGGCATGAGACCTCTTGAATACATGGAATCAAAAGGCTGGTTGGGCAATGATGTCTGGTATGCTCATGGGGTCCATCTCAATGAAGCAGAGATATACAAAATGGCAGAAACAGGTACAGGTATTGCTCACTGTCCAATTTCAAACATGAAACTATCTTCTGGTGCAGCAAATATCCCTTATATGTTGAAAAAGGATTTGCCCCTTGCTTTAGCTGTTGATGGTAGTGCCAGTAATGATTCTTCAAATATGATTACTGAAATGAGGGTTGCTTTACTATTACATAAATTAGTATATGGAATTAATAGTGTGAGCGCTGAAGATATTCTTTATATAGCCACTAAAGGAGGTAGCAGGGTTTTAAATCAACCTGCTATTGGCAGTATAGAGATTGGTAAAGCGGCTGATATGTTTATGGTTGATTCTAATAGGCTGGGTTTTGCCGGTGGATTACATGATGCAATTTCAGCATTGATAAATACCGGTGATAGCCAGATAGTCGATTATACCATTGTTAATGGAAAAATTGTTCTTAAAAATGGTAAGCTGGTCAATATTAATGAAGCTGAGCTTATAGAAAAGGCAAATAAAATTTCCCGGGAAATGCTTAGCTAAGGAAGGTGCTAAAATGCTATTAATTGTTAATGGATTATTGCTGAGCCTTGATGATGAGCGCCCTATTATCAGAGATGCTGGAATTTTAATCGAAGATGATAAAATAATTGACCTTGGGAAAAGCGAGGAATTAAAAACAAAATATAGTAATGTAGATTTAATGGATGTGAAGGGTAAACTTATTTTGCCCGGTATGATAAACACCCACATGCATTTATATAGTACTTTTGCCCGGGGGATGGATTTAAAAACAGCTGCTCCACCTTCTAATTTTGTTGAGATACTGGAAAAATTATGGTGGAGACTTGATAACACCTTAAATGAAGAGGATATATATTATAGTGCACTTTATGCAATTATTGAAGGTATAAAAAATGGTACAACAACTATTTTTGACCATCATGCAAGTTATGGAGTAATAGATGGAAGTCTTGATATTATAAAAAGAGCAGTTAAATTAACGGGAATCAGGGCTAATCTATCCTTTGAAATATCAGACCGTCATGGTCCAGAAAAGGCCAGGAAGTCTCTGAGGGAAAATGAAAGATATCTTAAAGACATAAAAAAAGAGGATCAAAAATTTCTAAGTGGTCTTATTGCTTTACATGCTTCTTTTACCCTCAGCAAAGAAACTCTGGAGAAGGCGTCGTTATTGGCAAAAGAGCTTCAGTCACCCTTTCATTTGCATCTTGCTGAAGGCAGAGTTGATGTTGAGGATAGTAAAAAAAGGGGATATGATGGTATTGTAGATAGACTTGATAAATATAATATCTGGCGTAAAAATACACTGGCAATTCATGGGGTACATCTCAGGAGGGATGAACTGAAAAAATTAAGTGAAAAAGGGGTTATATTAGTTCATAACCCTGAATCAAATATGAGTAATGCTGTTGGTGCAGCACCTTTAATGGAGGCTATAAAAGAAAATATATTGCTGGGTCTTGGTACTGATGGCTATACGGTAGATATGTTTGAAAGTTTGAAAACGGCCAATCTTCTTTTTAAACATGAGCAGGCTGACCCCCGGGCAGGAGATGCAGATATTTTCAATTTTCTATATTCTAATAACCGGGAGATTGCTAATCGTTTTTTTGCTCCTGAATTGGGTATTATTAAAAAAGGGGCTGCTGCTGATATAATAATAGTAGATTATAAAGCACCGACTCCAATAAAGGCTGAAAATATTTTTTATCATCTATTTTTTGGACTGGAAGGGAGTATGGTAGATACAACAATTGTTGGTGGACAGGTTTTGATGAAAGAGCGGGAGGTGAAGGTATTAGATTATGAAAGAATTATCAATAAAATCCAGAGACAGGCAGCTGATTTCTGGAAAAGATTTTAAGGGTTATTTTTTCGCAGAAAATATTGAAGAGGCATTAGTTTTTTTAAAAAATGAGTCAAATGTTAAAATTATTGCCGGTGGAACAGATATCCTTGTTGACTATGTGGATAGACTTTATGAAATTGAAGGCTGGCTTGATCTTCAATATCTGGATTCTTTAAAAGAAATAAAAAGGATAGATGATAAATTATATATTGGTTCACTGCTGACTCATGAAGAATTGCAGAGCTCTGAGATAATAAATTCAAAATTTCCTGTGCTTGCTCAGGCGGCTGCAGATATTGGCTCAGTGCAAATTCGTAATCGAGGTACTATTGGTGGTAATATTGCCAATGGATCACCGGCAGGGGACCTCCTACCACCTTTGCTTGTTTATAATGCCAGTTTAAAAATAAGGTCCAGTGATAATGAAAAAATAATTAAAATTGATGATTTTTTTACTGGCCCCAAAAAGACGATATTACAGTCTGATGAAATAATTACAGATATAATTATTCCAGTACCGGAGGGACAGACTTATAGCAACTGGAGCAAGATTGGGAAAAGAAAGGCCCTGGTAATTTCCAGTCTAACTCTGGCCCTGAATATTAGCTTTAAAGCAGATAATAAAGTTATAGATTGGGCAGAGCTTGCTTTAGGTGCAGTTGCCCCTGTACCAATTAAGGTAAGAAAAGCAAGTTTATATCTAGCTGGTCGTAGTTTGAATGAAATTGATGAGAAAGCCCTGATAGATTTACTTGATTCGACTATTTCCCCTATTATGATATCAGGGCTATGGCAG
>CAZOON010000275.1:0-2949 GCA_964581445.1 uncultured Halanaerobiales bacterium
AAGTCTATCACGCAGGGTATCAAGTAATCTTTCGTCTCCATCAATCTTTAATTCATATTCTTTTCCATTGACCTTAAATTTAACATCAACTTTATTCATGATGATTGGCCTCCTCAATTACTTCTTTTAAAGCCCTTTCAAGTAAAGTACCAATAGCGGATTTTTTGTAGGGAGTTGACCATCGCTCACCAGTTATAAAGAGCATCTCTTTTCCTGCAATCAACTTTAATTCAGCAAAATCTATTTTAGAAATTTCTCTATGTAATAAATACTCTTCTACCTGACTAAATCTTTGAGGATAGGGGGTGGCCGCCCCGGGAACTACCCTGATATCTATAATTTTATTCTTCACAATCCCGGCCACTAGAGCTATATTCAAGCGGGCAATATTCAATGCTTTACGCCTGCCAATTTTTCCGAATGCAAAATAATAATTATCAGTTAAAATAGGCAAAATCACTTCTAGCATAATCTCATTGCTTTTACGTACAGTCTGATATGGACCAGATACATAATCAAGCAATCTTACTTTTCTTTCATTATCACTGGAGCGCAAGAAAACTTCTGCATCAAGGGCCATCAATGGAGGTATTAAATCAGCTGCAGGAGAAGCATTATTTATATTACCACCTATTGTTCCTCTATTTCTAATCTGGGTAGAACCAATGGTCCTGGCAGCTTTTACTAATAATGGAAATCTTGCTTTTATAACATTATTATTGATTAAATCACTAAGACTTACTACTGCTCCAATTTTAATAAAATTTTTATCCTCTTTAATTATTTTTAACTCATCTATATTTGAAATATCCAGTAAATAATTAAAATCACTTAATCTTTTACTCTCATTTTTAATATCAACTATCAGGTCAGTCCCACCTGCCAGCAATTGAATCTTTTCATATTTATTTAAGATTTTAACTGCTTCAGATATATCTTTGCTTTGCAGAAAATCAAAATCGAGCACCATTTATTCCCCCTTTTTTAAAGAATGTCCTAATACTACCCTTTCCAGGTTAAGAGGCAGTGACCTTATCCTTTTACCTGTTGCCAGGGCAACTGCATTGGCGATAGCTGCACTTCCAAGCTCCAGGGTAGGCTCACCAATTGATTTAGCACCATAAGGTCCATTGGGATCAGGATTTTCAACAATTATTGCCTCGAGCTTAGGCATATCTTTTACAGTCGGAATTAAATATTCATCAAAATTAGTATTTTTAATATAACCTTTATCTATAATTAATTCTTCCATAATCCCATATCCAAGGCCCATCATAACCCCACCATAGATTTGACCTCTTACATTGGCTGGATTAATTGCTTTACCGACATCATGGGCAGCACTTATCTTTAAGACATCAATTTCACCGGTGGCAGTATCAACCTCAAGCTCTGCAATCTGGCAACCATAAACATATGTAAAATATGGTCTTCCCTGACCTTTTTCTTCATCCCAGCTTATATCAGGGGCCTTGTACCAGCCATAACTGGATAATAATACGCCACTATTAAAGGCCCGCTCAGCAGCTTCTTGAAATGATATTACAAAATTATTTTTATTATCATAAATATTCTCATCAGCAAATACAAGCTCTTCATTTTTTAAAGCAAATTCATTATGGATAAAATTATTTATAAGTTTCTTTAATTTTTTACTGGCATCTAAAACAGCATTACCGCCAATTAAAGTTGCTCTGGAAGCAACCGTCGAACCACTATCAGGGGCAACAAGAGTATCAAGTTCCATATAATTAATTCGTTCAATTTCAATACCCAGCTCTTCTGCAACAATCTGAGAGAAAATTGTCTTCAGGCCCTGCCCGTTTTCTGCCAATCCACTTCCAAGTAATACACTACCATCTTTTTGTATCCTGATAATAGCAGCAGCAGCATCAATAGCCTCTGCTCCCAGACTACAGCCCCGAAAACTAATTGCCATCCCAATACCGCGTTTTTTATCACCATCCTGGCCCTTTGAATATTTTTTATATTTTTCTTTAAAGTCACTGACTTCAACTGCTTTTTCAATTACTTCTTTTAAGCTAACTTCATGATTATCAAGTTTCTGACCACTGGCGGTAATGGAATTATTATGGTAGATATTTTTTAATCTTAAACTTAAAGGATCTATATCTAATACCTCTGCCAGCTCGTCCATTAAAGATTCCTGAGCAAAAATCACCTGAGGTGAGCCATAACCCCTCATAGCTCCTGTATATATATTATTAGTATAATAACCATAGGTGTCAGTCCTAACATTTTTCACTTCATAAGGGCCAGTAGCCTGTACTACAGATCTCCAGGTAACAAAAGGAGTCTGACAGGCATAAGCACCACTATCTGCAATGGCCTCTATTTCCATGGCCAGTAATTTCCCTGTTTTACTTGCCCCCACCTTATATTTCATCTTATAGGGATGGCGCTTATAGCTTTCCAATATTGATTCATCTCTGCTATTGACCATTTTTACTGCTTTGCCCGTCTTCAAGGCCAATACCGCTGCCCGGGCTGCCATCGAGGAAACTACTTCATCTTTACCGCCAAATGATCCTCCCATATGATTCTGGACAACCCTGACCTGATTTAACTCGGCTTTTAACACAGTGGCAACTGCCTTCTGAGTAGCAAATGGATTTTGTATTGAGCCATAAATACTGACAAGGGCATTCCTGTCATCTGGAACTGCAACAATTGCCTCTGGCTCTAAATAACTATGTTCAATAAATTGGGTATTATATTCTCTTTCCAGAATTATATCCGCACTTAAAAAGGCTTTATCAACATCACCTTTACGCAAACGATGATGAATAACCTTATTATCTTCATTTTCAGGGTGAATTAATACATCTCCATTTATAGCTTTATCAAGTGAATAAATTCCGGGAAGTTCTTCATATTCTACACTGATTAATTCAATGGCTTTTTGAGCTGCCTTTTTTGAGCAAGCAG
>CAZOON010000276.1:0-2946 GCA_964581445.1 uncultured Halanaerobiales bacterium
GAGCTCCTTTTTACAATAAGGCCTGTTATACTCAAGTATATAGGGTAATAAAATGGCATTGGTCAAACCATGCTGTGTACCATAAAAAGCACTGACCTGATGAGACATCCCATGTACCAACCCCAGGCCAACATTTTGCATTGCCCAGCCTGCTATCATACTGGCAAGTAGCATCTCTTCTCTGGCTTTAATACTTTCCCCTGTTTCAACAGCATCAGATAAACTATTTATAATATATTCCATGGCTATATAAGCCTGTTTTTGAATAAATTCATTGCTGCTTTTTGAAACAAATGCCTCCAGTGCATGAATAAAGGCATCCATACCTGTCCATAATGTCAATTGAGGAGGTAAAGACACTGTCATTTCAGGGTCAACAATAGCAAGTAAAGGCTCCATACCATCTCCACCAATGCTTACTTTTTCATTAATATTATGGTCTGTTATTACAGCCCAGGAAGTAACTTCACTCCCTGTACCGGCAGTTGTAGGAATAGTAATCACAGGAAAGATATGTTTTTTATCCTCACTTTCCATAATATCAAATAAATCTCTATCTTTATTGGTATACCAGACAGCTATAGCTTTAGCCGTATCCATTACACTTCCACCACCAACTGCAATTATTATATCAGGTTTATAATTTGTTAATTCATCTAATCCTTTTTTTACTGATTCATAGGATGGATTTTCTTCTACACCTGCAAAAATTTTAAAATCAATCTTATTTCCTTTTAGTGATTTTTCAATATTATCAAGTAAAGATGCATTTATAATTCCTTTATCAGTAATAATTTCAGCCTTATTAAAATTTCGTGCGCTTATTATATCTCCCAATTCCTTTACCCGACCCTGACCAAAATTTATATTTATTGATGATGAAAAAAATATATTATCCAATAAAAACCCCCCTCTTTATTTTGAAATTATCTCCTATATTCGTTATGAATTATATCCTAATAATTTATTAAAATCTTCAAGCTTTAATTCTTCTAATAATTCATCTTCAGGAATCCCATTTATGTCCCATTTTCTAAAATCATAATATTCACTTAAGGAGTTTTCAAATTCTTCTTTACTTATCCCATGATTAGAATTATTAAAAAAACGTTTTGGAATATCATCATCTTTTCTATCTATTCCCAGATAAACATTAATCAAACGTTTTAGATTAAATATCCTTGAACCAGCAATCAAAAAATCTTCCAGATTCATATTATAAGAACTTATCAACTTATACCATTCATAAAATTTACTGAAAGGTACAGCTGTATATATCATAAATTTACATATCTTCAATGAATCAAAAATAGACATTATATCCTGCATCTTCACTGTCATTAAAGCCTTACCACTCAAATTTTCTCGATTAAGTGTCTCCTCGAAACCAATTTCAGGAAATGAAATAAAGCCTTCGAGTGCATGTGTATAGCCCTGAAGGTGACAGGCCCCTCTGTTTGATGTAGCATAGCCAAGATAAAGACTTGGGAACAAACGTGGATCGTGGGCTGGTGGCTCAAGACCTTTTACCTGAATATTTAATTCCTCGGGAATGTTATAATTTTCATAAATGAATTTAGTACCATCAGCCATAATGTCACCGATATTTTCCCTATTAATAATATAATTAATTAGTTGTAAAACATCTTCACCATTACCCCATTCATATTTATCATTACTATAATTCTCATCCAGTAAATCTAAGCTATTATTTTCTGATAACTCCAGTATCATCCCAATAATGTTACCAGCACTAATAGTATCTATCCCCTCACGGTTACACAATTCATTTGCCTTATTGATATAATCCAGATCATCTAATAATAAATTTGAACCCAATAAACCTATACTTTCATATTCCGGGCCAGCAACAATCTTTTCTTTTTCATAATAACTTTTTATTTCTCGACCACAACCAATTACACAATTCCCACAATAATATCTTCCACTTAAATAATCATCAGTCAACTTTTCTCCAGAAATATCACCTTTTTTATCATCCCAGCTTCTCAATTGCCAATTTTTTATGGGATAATCACCTTCTTCTAAAGCAAAGTTAACCCCAACAGCAGTACCAAATTTTTTCATTCCTTCACTTCCCTCTAAATAAAGGGGAAGGCTTTTTTTGACTTCTTTATTTAATTTATTAATTATTTCTGAGTTATTTTCTGGACTATTTAAGTTCTCTCCTTTTAAAATTACTATACTCTTGATATTTTTTTCACCCATTATGACACCAAAACCAGCCCTGCCAAATGCCCGGCTTGCTCTACCCCCAACCATTATTGAAGAAAATTTAACTCTATTTTCTCCTGCTTTACCAATACTCATAATTGAAAATTCATCATACTTATTATGAAAATAATCATAAACCTGATAGGTATCTTTGCCAGCCAATTCCTGACATGTTTTAATTTCAACACCTTTTTCTGATATAAGAATATATGATAATTTATCTGCTTTATTATTTAAAACAATACCATCATAAGCGCAGGAATGAAGTCTACTTGCTATTTTACCACCAACATCTGATTCACTGAAGGTTTTTGTTAATGGTGATATAGAAACCGCTTGCAACCTATCAGATGAAGGAACCTTTGTCCCACAAAAAGGTCCTTTAATAAATATTAAGGGAGAATTTTCTATAATATCTAATTTACTATTATTAATATTTTCATCAACTATATTTCTTGCCAATAAATATGTGCCAATTCCACTACCACCAATATAATTTTTAAAAATTTTTTCTTCAAGGGAAATATATTTTATTCTTTTTTTACTGAGGTCTATACTAATAAATTTGTTGAAAAATGTAGTCATTTTTAATCACCTTTTTATTACTTATTTATTATTTAATTTAAGTGGAACCTTTAATAACATAATCAGACCCCACCTATAATTAAGATGGGGTCTGATTATATATTACTTTAATTAACCGTCAATTAA
>CAZOON010000277.1:0-2929 GCA_964581445.1 uncultured Halanaerobiales bacterium
AGTGAACACCACCATATATAGGAGTTAATTCAGCAATTTCAGCCATAATTTCTGCTGCAGAATCATATTCCATATCATATCCCATTCTTCTGGACAATTCTGTTAAAATTTTCCAATCTGACCTGGATTGACCAGGTGACTCAACTGCTTTTCTAATCCTTTGAATCCTACGTTCCGTATTGGTAAATGTACCATCTTTTTCAGCAAAACTTGTTGCTGGTAAGACAACATCAGCAAACTCAGCAGTCTCTGTCAGGAAAATATCCTGTACAACTAATAAGTCAAGGCTCTCCAGGGCCTCTTTAACATGATTTTGATCCGGGTCAGAAATAAAGGGATTTTCACCCATGATATATATTGCCTTTAAGTCTTTACCGGCTTCATTCATCATTTCTACTACAGTCAATCCTATTTCAGCGGATAATTCTGCACCCCAGGCCTCTTCAAATTTTTCCTTCATTTCAGGGTTATCAACTTTTTGATAACCAGGATATACATTTGATAATGCTCCAAGGTCACAGGCACCCTGAACGTTATTTTGGCCTCTTAGAGGGTTAACACCTGTACTTTCAAAACCTACATTACCGGTTAATAGAGCAAGGTTGGCCAGTGACATTACATTGTCTGTTCCTGTCTTATGCTGGGTAATACCCATGGCAAAATAAATTGAACCTTTATCAACAGCACCATATAATCTTGCTGCTTCTATTATATCCTCTTCAGGTACACCGGTAATTTTTGAAACTTTTTCCGGTGTATAATCTTCAACAACACTCTTATATATTTCAAATTCTTCTGTCCTGTTTTCAATAAATTCTTTATCATATAAATCCTCTTCAATAATCACATGCATTATCCCATTAATTAAGGCTACATCAGTACCTGGTCGTTGATGAATAGTTACATCAGCCAGATCTGAAAGCTCAATATTTCTAGGATCAGCAACAATTAATTTACTGCCATTTTGCACTGCTTTTTTAATCTTACTACCAATAACAGGATGATTTTCTGTAGGATTAGAGCCAATAACAAAAATAGCATCTGCTCCTTCAACTTCGCTGATTGAATTGGTCATAGCACCTGAGCCAAAAGCCCTTGCCAATCCTGCTACTGTTGAAGCATGGCACAATCTAGCACAGTGATCAACAGAATTAGTACCTATTACAGCACGAATAAATTTCTGCATAACATAATTATCTTCATTACTACATTTAGCAGAACTCAAACCGGATATGGCATCATTGCCATATTCTTTTTTAATCTCACTAAGTTTTTTAGCCACATAATCAAGGGCTTCATCCCAGCTAACCTTTTCAAATTCACCATTTCTTTTTATCATGGGATCAGTAATTCTATCAGGACTATTTACATAATCATAACCAAAACGACCTTTCACACAACTTTCACCAAGTGGATTGGGTGAGCCTTCCTGATAAACTGAGCCTACCTGTACTATTTCATTATCCTTTACCTGTAATTCCAGTTGACAGCCAACCCCACAATAGGGACAGGTTGTAACAGTTTTTTCAAATTCATAGTCACGCCCTTTACCTTTCGAAGGTAAATAAGATAAAGCACCAGTTGGACAAGCTTCAACACATTGACCACAAAATACACAGGCAGATGTATCTCCACCCATATCATCACCAAAGGGCAAACCTACCCTGGTATCAAAACCTCTTTCTGCAAATTCCAGGGCATTACACATCTGTACTTCTTTACATGTACGAACACATTGACCACAGAGGATACATTTATCTGGGTCAAGCTGGATAAATTCATTATCTCTTTTTAAATTAAAACGCGGATCTTCTTTTGTACCAAAACTTGATTCTTCAATACCATATTTATAAGCCAGATCCTGAAGTTCACAATTTCCATTGGCTTCACAGGTCATACAATCCAGAGGATGATCGGAAATCAATAAATCCAGGATTGTTTTCCTTGCATCAATTACCTTTTCACTATCTGTCAAAACACTCATTCCATCATTAACCGGGGTAGTACAGGAAGTAACAAGTTTATGATTATCCTCCATCTCTACCAGACACATTCTGCAGGCCCCGGCAATACTTAAATGAGGATTATGACATAATGTTGGTATATAGATGCCATTCTCCTGAGCCACTTCAAGAACAGTCTGGCCCGGTTTAGCTTCATATTGCTGATTATTTATATTAATCTGCATATTCTCAAAAAACCCCTTTCAATATTTTTATCTACTAAGATATAGCATCAACTGGACAGACCTCTTCACAGGCACCACAGGCAATACATGTATCACAATCAATTTTATGAGGCTCTTTAGTTTCCCCACTAATGGCATCGACTGGACATTCTTTTTTACAAAGAGAGCACCCAATACATACTTCTGGATCAATTTTATAACAACTGGTAAGTCCAGTACACTTCCGTGCTGGACAATTTTTATTATAGATATGTTCTTCATATTCATCCCGGAAAAAATTTATAGTACTCAATACAGGATTTGGGGCAGTTTGTCCCAGACCACAGAGTGAGGTTTCTTTGATTGTTTGACCAAGTTTCTGTAATTTTTCAATATCTCCATCTTCACCTTTACCCTGAGTAATTCTCTCCAGTATCTCTAACATTCTCTTTGTACCAATTCTACATGGAGGACATTTACCACAGGATTCATCTCTGGTAAAATCAAGGAAAAAACGTGCAACATCAACCATACAGTTATCTTCATCCATAACAATTAAACCACCTGAACCCATTATAGCACCAATCTCTTTAAGAGATTCATAGTCAACTTTCATATCAAGATATTTTGCCGGTATAGTACCACCAGATGGCCCTCCAATTTGTACTGCTTTAAATTCTTTACCATCAGGTATACCGCCACATATATCATAAACAATTTCTCTTAAAGTTGTTCCCATTGGAACTTCAACCAATCCAGTCT
>CAZOON010000278.1:0-2918 GCA_964581445.1 uncultured Halanaerobiales bacterium
CTTCTGGGTAACACTCTCTTTTATATTTTTCATAATTACACGTTTGAATTTTGCTTTTTCTCCCCAATAATTTTCATTTCTTTCCAATACAATTGAGTCACCTCTTTGCCATTTAACCAATTTATATGGACCAGAAGCGGCTTCACCTGAAACACTATTTAACCAATTTTCACCCCAGTCATTATCTACTTCATGGGCCTTGACTATTTCAGGATCTAAAATACCTGTACAGCTATTGAAAAGAATACTTGCAAAATATGAAGCCGGGAATTTGAGTTTAAAGCTAATAGTATATTTATCTACTACTTTTATATTTTCTGTTGTCATTACTTCATTAAGCATCCAGGAAGGACCCTTACCCATTTTCATGGCCCTTTTTATTGAATAACTTACAGCTTCGGCATCAATATCATTACCACTGGCAAATTCAGCATCTTCCCTCAGATGGATTGTCCAATTCAAGCCATCATCTGAGACCTCATATGATTTGGCAAGATGAGGAATTATTTCACCCTTTTTTATTTGAAAAAGGGTATCATATACATTCATCAAAGTATTACAGGAAGTAGTCTCATAAGCAACAGCCGGGTCTAGTGAAGAAGCATCAAAATTATCAGCAACTACCAGTACATCCTCAGGTATACTTCCAGCAAATACAGCTCCACTCATGGTCAATAGGATAATCAAAAATAGAATTAAAGAAATTTTTCTCATTTAACTTCTCACTCCTCTAATTTTTTTATAAATAAAATGCCCCTCCATTTGAACTTATTGCTCTTTTTATTCACCTCCCTTTTAATAATCTTCTGGTATTAAATCATTATTAACTAAATCTTTATAACTCTCTCTTCTCATAATTAAATTTTCCCTGTCTTTATTTACAAGTACAATAGCCGGTCTCCTCAGGCCATTATAATTGCTGGACATAGAATAGGTATAGGCCCCGGTGGCTGCAACTGCAAGAATATCGCCACTACGGGCAGCTTGTAATTTAATATCTTTGATTAAAATATCTCCACTCTCACAACACTTCCCAGCAATAGTTACTTCTTCTGTTTTTTCCTCTCTAAGCCTGTTTGCCAGAATCCCTTCATATTCTGCTTTATATAATGCAGGCCTGATATTATCAGGCATACCACCATCAATAGCAAGATATTTAGTCAAAGAACCATTATTTTTTATGCTTCCAACAGTATATAAAGTTATACCTGCAGTACCTACTATTGACCTACCGGGCTCAATTATTAAGCTGGGCAGGGGATAATCCTTTTTCTCTGTTTCCTCTTTTACTTTATTAATAATTCTTTGTACATAATCTTTTATATCTACAGTATTATCAGATTCAAGGTGAGGAATACCAAGACCTCCCCCAAGGTCCAATTCACTAAGGGTAATACCTGTTTTATATCTGACTTTTTGCATAAATTCCAGCATAATCTCTATCAATTTCTGATATGATTCTACATCAAATATCTGGGATCCAATATGGGCATGGATTCCCTTAATATTAATATTATCATAATTAATAATCTTTTCAATAACTTTCATTGCCAGACCATCTGCAAGACCAACACCAAATTTTGAATCCTGATGACCGGTTTTAATATATTCATGGGTATGGGCCTCAATACCGGGTATAACACGTAAAATGGCATCAATTTTTTTATCATAATCACCGGCAATATCATTTATTATTTCTGCTTCCTTCTCATTATCTATCATAAATCTTCCTATATTATTTTCAATACCCATTTTTATCTCAGAATAAGATTTATTATTCCCGTGAAAAAATATCCTTTCAGCAGGAAAACCAGCACTTAAGGCAATATACAATTCTCCCCCGGATACTACATCAAGACCTGTGCCTTCATCTTCCAATATGCGACACAATGTCCTGTTTAAAAAGGCCTTCCCTGCATAAGCAACTGTAAAATCGGGATAATTGTCTTTAAACCCATTAATAAATTTTTTTATATTTTCTCGAAGCTCTAATTCATCATAAACAAGTAATGGAGTCCCATATTTTTCAACAAGCTCAGTAACAGTAAAATCTCCAATTTTTAATATACCATTTTTATCAATGTTCATTGATTTACTTAGATTCATTTTCATCACCTGACCTTAGATAATTTTATAACCCTTCCCGGCATTTTACCTGTATGCTCATTTTCGTCTACAACTATATTCCCATTGACTATAACCTTATTAATACCTGACGAATATTGAAAAGGCTCTTTGAAACTTGCCTTATCATTTATTGTCTTCGGATTAAAGATTGTAATATCAGCATCCATTCCTGTTCTTAATAAACCTTTTTGCTGCAATCCCAGTCTCCAGGCCGATAAACCCGTCATCTTATAAATAGCTTTTTCCAGTGTTAAAACATTCTCTTCACGTATATATTTACCCAGAACCCGGGGGAAGGTTCCGAATGCACGGGGATGAGGCTTGCCTTTAGAAAGTATTCCATAATCTGCAAGGGAACTGGCGTCTGTACATATCATTGACAACTCATCACTTATAACCGTTTTCACATCTTCTTCACACATAGCAAAACGAATCATCTCAACCCTGGCCTCTTCCTGATAAATAAGCTCAATTGTTGTCTCTTCAGGACTAAGGTTCATCATCTCACTAATCTCAAGAATATTTTTACCCTCATATTTTTTATTGTTTTTAGTATAAACAGACGAAATCACAACATTATCCCAGCCCCTGGGTCTCTCTTTTTCTTTAAAATAATCTATAATCCTCTTCCTGCTCCCGGGCTCTCTCAACCTTTCTAGCATCTTATCCAGTCCACCTTCATGTGCCCAATCAGGCAGATTGGAATCAAGTCCCGTATTTGTAGCAATATAGGGGTAAACATCACAACTTACATCAACCCCTCTTTTCCTGGCACTATGCATCATCCCCAG
>CAZOON010000279.1:0-2895 GCA_964581445.1 uncultured Halanaerobiales bacterium
TGAAGAAGAGGAGGAAGAAATAACAGCTCTGGAGATGATTATTAGCATTGGGGTATCTTTTGGCCTTGCTATATTATTGTTTGTAGTTCTTCCTGCAACTTTAACTTCTCTGGCTCAACCATATATTAAGTATAATATATTGCTTAATCTTGTTGAAGGGCTAATTAAGATTAGCGCTTTTTTAGCATATTTAATATTTATTTCTCGTTTGAAAGATATAAAAAGGGTTTTTATGTATCATGGGGCAGAACATAAGGTTATTCATAATTATGAATCAGAGCTACCATTAAGTGTTGAAAATGCACGTGGATTTACAACTTTACATCCTCGTTGTGGCACGAACTTTTTATTTATGGTAATTATGTTAAGCATCCTGTTTTTTTCTTTTTTTGGCAGGCCTCCTCTTTTACAGAGAATTTTATATCACATTATGTTAATCCCTGTTATTGCAGGAACTTCTTATGAAATTTTGAAGCTAGCTGCTCGCGATAAGGTTAATCCTATAATTAAAATATTTGCTACTCCAGGTCTCTGGTTGCAGCATATCACTACAAGCGAGCCTGATGATTCCATGCTGGAAGTTGCTATACGAGCTTTAAAAGAAGTATTACCTGAGGAAGAGAGGAATAAGATTAATGTTTGATTTAAAAGAAAAATTAGCAGAAGTAGAAAAAGATTATCAGGACTTAAATAAAAAAATAAGTGACCCTGAAATAATTAGTGATAGTAATAAATATCAAAAATTGTTAAAAAAACATGCCAGAATGAAAAATATTGTTGATAAATATAATGATTATAAACGGGTTTTAAATGGCACAGAAGAGGCAGAGGCAATCCTGCACTCTGAAGAAGAAGATGAATTAAAAGAGCTTGCTGAAATGGAATTAGAGGAGTTAAGACCGGAGAGAGAAAAACTTGAAGAAAGTTTACCATTAATGCTTCTTCCTGAAAACCCGGATGATGAAAAAAATGTTATTGTAGAGATTAGAGCAGGTGCCGGCGGAGATGAAGCCGGGCTTTTTGCTGCAGATCTTTATCGTATGTATATTCGCTATGCAGAGTCAAAAAAATGGAAAAATGAAGTGATGAGTGAAAATTCTTCTGGAATAGGTGGATTTAAAGAAATAATTTTTACCTTAGAGGGTAATGATGTATATAAACATTTAAAATATGAGAGTGGGGTTCATCGTGTACAACGGGTCCCGACAACAGAATCCAGTGGTCGTATCCATACATCTACCGCAACAGTTGCAGTTCTTCCTGAAGCAGAAGAGCTTGATATAGATATAGACCCCAATGATTTGAGGATAGATGTCTATCGCTCCAGTGGACCCGGGGGTCAGAGTGTTAATACAACAGATTCAGCTGTGCGGGTAACTCATGTTCCAACAGACCTGGTTGTTTCCTGTCAGGATGAAAAATCACAGCATAAAAATAAGGCAAAGGCAATGAGAATATTGCGAGCCAGGCTTAAAGAAAAATTTGAAAATGAAAAACAGCAGGAAAGGGCGGAAGAACGGAAGAGTCAGGTAGGAACAGGGGATAGGAGCGAAAAAATTCGCACTTATAATTTTCCTCAAGGAAGAGTCAGTGAACATCGTATTAATCTTACTGTTCATCAATTAGAGAAGATACTTGATGGAGAATTAGATATGATTATAGAGCCATTGATGCAGGAAGATATGGTAAAAAGGTTGGAGAAGGTGAAGTAGTGATTATTAAAGAAATATTGGGAAAGACAGTAACCTTCTTTAAAAAATATGAGTTAGATAATGCTAGATTGGACGCTGAGGTACTTTTAGCTGATTTGCTTAAATGTGAGCGTATAGATTTATATGTGAACTTTGATTATCCATTAAAAGATGAAGAAATAGATAAATATAGAAAAAGGATTATTAGAAGGATTAAAGGTGAGCCTGTTGCTTATATAACAGGAAAAAAAGAATTCATGTCACTTGATATTTTTGTGAATGAAAAGGTTTTAATACCAAGACCAGAAACAGAATTGCTGGTTGAAAAGGTTAAAACTTATTATGAAAAAAGAAATTTAAAAAATGCACTTGTAGTTGATCTTGGTACAGGAAGTGCTGCTATTATAATTAGCCTTGCCTATTATTTAAAATCCATTAAAGCTATAGCAGTGGATAATTCAGAATTAGCTCTGAAAATAGCCAGAAAAAATATTAAGCACCATAATCTTGATAATAGAATTACTCTAAAAAAGGGAGATTTTCTTAAACCTATTTTAGAAATGAAAAGTAAAGAAAAAGTAGATATTATTGTTTCAAATCCTCCATATATTGAAAGTAATGATATGAATAAATTAGCAGATGAAGTAAAAAAGGAGCCTTCTTTAGCCCTTGATGGTGGTGAAGATGGACTTGATTCTTATAGAGAAATTATTCCTGATGCAGCAAAGTTATTGAAACAGGGTGGACTTTTAGCCCTGGAAATAGGCTGTAATCAGGCGGATATGGTGACGTCCTTTTTCAATGATGAATGGGAAAATGTTAGAGTTATGCAAGATTATGCAGAAAAGGATAGGCTTATTTTTGCGGAGAGGAAATGAATGAGCTATCAAACCAAATTAGTTAAAATAAAAAAAACAAATAATATAAAAAAGTTATTAAATGAAGAGACTATAAAATTTGGAGCAGAGCTTTTGAGGAAGGGTGAGCTGGTTGCTTTCCCGACTGAGACAGTCTATGGCCTTGGAGCAGATGCAAGAAGAGAAGATGCTGTAAAAAAAATTTTTGAAGCAAAAGGAAGGCCACAGGATAATCCCTTAATAGTTCATATTTCAATTGATTACAATCTGGAAAGTTTATTGTATTCCAGGCCATCTACTTTAGCTATGAAATTAATTGATTCTTTCTGGCCTGGACCTATGACTTT
>CAZOON010000280.1:0-2849 GCA_964581445.1 uncultured Halanaerobiales bacterium
ATATTGATATTGCTGCAGGAGCTGGTAGTATAAATCTAGACTTAGAAAAATTGACAGTAGATAACTTAAGTATTAGTGCGGGTGTTAGTGAATTGGAGATAAAATTTAATGATTATAGTACAGAAACAGATATAAAAGCAGGTGCCAGTAATATTAAATTGAAAGTGCCTCAAAATTGTGGATTAAGAATAGATAATCAAAATGTCATAAATAATAATAATTTTTCTGAGGAAGGTTTAATACGATTATCTAACAATAGGTATCAATCAAGGAATTTTGGAGAGACACAAAATACTTTATATATTGATATTTCATCTTCTGCCAGTAATATTAATTTAGATTATGATTGAATTTAATCTTTCAGATATATAAACTGCAAGAAAGATTTTGAAAATATCTCCGATTAAAAATGGGGTTACTCCGCTTGTAATAGCAGTGGATAATCCCATTTTTGTAATTAAAATTAATCCTGATATACCAAATATATATATGGATATAGTTGCCAGGGTAAATGCTAAATACTTATTTATCTTAATTCCCGATATATAACTGGCCAGGGGAAAGGAAAGTATAAAACCTGATGTTGGTCCAAATAAAATTCCTATTCCTCCGGTTCCACCGGCAAATACTGGAAGACCAATAACACCTATAAATATATAAATAATTTGAGACATGAAACCCCATTTTTTTCCTAAAAAATTTCCTGACAGTAATACAAATAAGCTTTGTAATGTAATTGGTACCGGGCTAAAAGGTAATGGTATTATTATTAATGATCCTAAAGCTGTTAATGCAGCAAATAATGATGTATGAGATATGTTTTTTATTTTCATATGTATTACCTCCAGGTATTGTTAACTATAATATATTATGGTTAACAAGATTATAACAGATGCGAAAATAATTTACCAGTAATTACATTAGTCAGCAATAAATAATATATGCTATAATTTTAGCGGAAGGGTGATGAATGGTGAAATATATTGCATCAATTATTGTTATTTCACTTCTGTTAAATTTTTTTATAATAGGTGTATTTGGAAATAGTGCGGTGGAGGCAGGTTTTTGGGAAGAAAATAAAGATGGTGTTTATAGTGTTGTAAAAGGTTTTTTGCTTTTATGGATTATTAATTATTTCAGAACAAATACGGGTTTGAGTTTAGAAGAAAATGATGATAATAATGTGGAGGAAGAGTTTGGAATCAATGATGTTGAGCAAAGAATGGTTGAATTAGTTAATTTTGAAAGGGAAAAAGCCAGTTTAAGCCCCTTAATTGTTGATTACAGGCTAGTTGAAATTGCGAGATTGAAGGCCAGAGATATGATTGATAATAATTATTTTGACCATATTTCTCCTAAATATGGAACCCCTTTTGCCATGATGCAAGAAGAAGGAATAAACTACTTGCTTGCAGGTGAAAATATCGCAGGAGCTAGAACAGTAGAAAAGGGTTTTGAAAAGTTAATGGAAAGTACTGAACATAAAGAAAATATCCTTGAAGAAAAGTATGATAAAGTTGGTATAGGAGTTATTTCAGGTGGCCCATACGGCTTAATGATTGTGCAGGAATTTATAGATACCGGGAAACAGGAGTCAAATAGTCCTTGACTCCTGTTTTTATGATTTATCTGGAGAATATCTTCTGGTAATTAGCCTTTGACCCGTGCTTTCCTCATAAAAACTAAAAATCAAGTGATCTTTATAGAAATATTTTTGGGTGATTTTAAAAAGCTGTGAGTAACCCGGGGTTTTAAACCCTACTAGAAAAATTTCATATCCCCTGTATTTAATGAAATTTATTTTAGCGTTAATTATCAAAATTCCCAATTCATTATCTAAAATAATATAGGGGAAATTAATCTGTTTTCTAAGGTCTTTAATCATTGAAGATGTGTATATATATAGATGTAAATTTTTTTTAGTGTATATATTTTTGATAATATTTTCATCATATATCCTTAAGGGGATATAATGAACTGCTGGATATTTAAAAATTTTGTCATAATTACCTGAATGCATAATGTTTCCTCCTGTTGTCTTATATTATATGCTATTTAAAAAAGTCTGTGTAATTATGCATACATATATATAAAAATATTGGTAATAAATTTATTATTAAATATATATATATATATTATGAAGATTTTCAGCTAAATCACGTTTTAATATAAAGAGCATATATTATAAATGAAGGATTATAAAAGGATGAGAGGAGGATGAAAATTGGCAATTAATTTTAATGAAGAATTAATAAGAGTAGATTATGTTATAGGAGAAGATACAGTTTCTGAAACAGTAACAGGTAAAATTGAGGTACCTGATGTAAAGCCAGATATTCAAAGAGTTATTGAAGTGACAGGAACTATTAATAGTATTGAAACTGAAGTAGAAGAAGGCGGGGTAAATGTTTCAGGTATTATTGAAACAGGAGTAATTTATGTTGCAGACATTGAAGATCCGGATGCACCGCAGCAACCGGTACATTTTACAGAAGGCCAAATTCAATTTTCTAATTTTATTGATATACCTGAAGCAGAAGAAGGAATGAATGTATTTTCTGATATAAACATTAGAAGAGTTTCTTATGAATTTGATGAAGATGACCCTAGAAGTGTTGAAATTACAGTTGTACTAACTAAGTTTGTTAAGGTAACAGAATATAGACAATTAACAGTAATTACAGATATTACTGGTATTGAGGAAGAAAATATAGTAGAAGAGTTATTAAGAATAGACGATGTTATAGGAGAAGATACAGTAACAACTGTTGTAAGTGGTATAATTGACCTTGATGATTTTCCTGAAAAGCCCCCTATAGAAAGGGTGTTAAATGCTACTGCAGAGATTG
>CAZOON010000281.1:0-2840 GCA_964581445.1 uncultured Halanaerobiales bacterium
AAAGCCCTTATATCAAGCTGATCCTTATTTTTCAGAAAAGGTTTTATGTATAAAACTCTGACATCCCTTTCCTTTACAGCTCTAATATAACGATTTACTATTTTACTTAAAGAATATTTTTCCATCTCTGCCTGCTGGATACTATGTACCCTGAGTAGTTTATAATTCATTTTTTTTGCAACTGTGTTTGCACCTTTTTGATAGGCAATAAATGCTTCAATAATTCCAAAATTTATATCATTTTTTTGCATCAAATTTGCTATATTATCAAGCTTATCAGGATAACCACTTATTTCACTTCCTGAAAAAATGATAGTTTCAAAATCAAAATCAGAGTTTAAACCTTCATCAAATAATATGGACTTATCATTTTTATATCTGGGAATAATTTCCAGGCCAGCTTCTTTAATTTCATTAATTATATCCTTTGAAATACCCGTAGATAATTCAAAAAAATCATGTTTCATCCTGGGAAAGAATATTATTAAATTATTATTATTTTTAGAATATCTTAAATTATATTCCTGTACCCATTTTTCTAAATAGGGTATTAGACGTTTTATTGTTTTTTCATTTTTCACAAACATAAAAGCAGAATCATGATCAAAATCATAGTCTTTTAACAGGGGATTTATACTGCCTGTTAATTGCTGTGTGCGCTCAAATTCATTACCAGATATATATCTAATATCTCCTGTGTTAATCAAATATTTTAAATCATCTTCATATACAGCTACAGAATTAACAGCCCTATCTTTAAAAAAAGATAAATTTATATCTATATCATTTTCCAGCAATGTTTGATAGGACCTGTAATCTATTACAAGTTCTACATTTTTATTATTATTTTCTACTTTATATCTAGAAATAAGTGTAAATAAAGAAAATATAAGACCTATTATGATTAAAAAAATCAGTAATTTCTTTTTCAATTCAAACCCGCCTTTCTTACAGATAAGCCACCCAGAAGAACTAAGCTATCTTCAGAAATTTTTATCTCTTCAAGGTTAATAGGGATACTTAATTGATTTAAATCAAAATAAAAATCCATTTCAGCAATTAACGTTTTTAAAAAAGTTGAGGGAATACTAATCTCTTCTATTTTAAATCTTTCCGGATTAAAATAAACCCTGCTTTTCTTTTCAATACTGAAATTACCACTAAGCTCCAGATTAATACGGGCATCAAATAAGATTATACTGCCCTGCAAAAATACCTGGCCTGGCAAAAGATGAATACTATAATCATTTAGACCATCATAATTTTCTTCCAGATATTCATTTAAATCAGCAGCAGTTAAAACAATTTTAAAATCAGTGTTCTCACCCAGAATTTCCCCCCTGGAATAAGAAATATTCCGATAACTAGCCTTAATACTTTTTAAATTAATATCATTCAATTTTAGTTCAGTTCCCGATATCTTTAGAAAATCCAGCCGGGAAAATAATATCTTCCAGGCTGGAAAAGCACTGGCCTTTATTTTCAATTCCTGATATTCATTTATATTTTCAATCATTGTCCTTTTTATTTTTCTTTCTGCCATAGATGGGAGCAAAATCTGCATCCCAAGTAATATAAGAAGAAATATAGCTAGCAAGAAAAATAAATTTCTTTTCATAAACTGCTCCCTTCACCCTTTTCTTTTAAATAGCCTTCAATAAATACAGAAAGATTCCCATCCATTACCTTCTTTACATTACCTTCCTCTACTCCAGTCCGATGATCTTTTATCATATTATAGGGGTGAAATACATAGGAGCGTATCTGACTTCCCCAGGCAATTTCCTTGTGATTACTCCTTAATTCATGAAGTTTTTCAGCCTGAGCCTCTTCCTGCATTTCTAATAACCTTGAGCCAAGTATCTTCATTGCCATTTTTTTATTTTTATGCTGAGACCTTTCGTTCTGGCACTGAACAATTGTCCCACTTGGAGTATGAGTAATCCTGACGGCAGAATCCGTTTTATTAACATGTTGCCCACCAGCTCCACTGGCCCTATAAGTTTCAATTTTCAAGTCTTTTTCATCTATATTAATCTCCACATTTTCATCAAGCTCTGGCAGGATATCAACCGAAGCAAAAGAGGTATGTCTTCTGCCAGAAGAATCAAAGGGTGAAATACGAACAAGTCTGTGCACACCTTTTTCTCCTTTTAGATATCCAAAACTATAATCACCAGATATTAATAAAGTTACACTCTTTACTCCTGCTTCTTCCCCGACAAGAAAATCCAATACTTCCACCTCATAATCATTGGATTCAGCCCATCGAGTATACATCCGAAGAAGCATTTCGGCCCAATCCTGGGACTCAGTTCCTCCAGCTCCCGGGTGAATAGAAAGTATAGCATTATGATCATCATATTTGCCATTTAAACGTGTTTTTAATTCTAGATTCTCAATTTTATTTTCCAGGGAATTTAAATTATCCTTAATTTCATCACTAAAATCTTCCTCTTCTTCCCCTGCTAATTCCATATAGAGTTCTATTTCTTCAATATTTTCTTTTAATTTATCAAGTAAAGCTATCCTATCCTTAATCCTTTTCACTCTTCGAGAAACTTTTCTGGCATTTTCACTATCATTCCAAAAAGAGGGGTCTGACATCTCCTCCTCAAGGTTATTTTTTATTGAATATAGCTTATTCCGGTCAAAGTAAATCACTCAATTCATTAAATCTCTTTTTTAAAACCTTTAATCTACTTCCATAATTTGTATTTAACATAGTAAATCATCTCCCACAACAATTTTTATATTTCTTACCACTGCCACAGGGGCAGGGATCATTCCGGCCTGGTTTGTCTTTTTTAACAATTGGTTGACGTTTTTGCTCCCTTTTC
>CAZOON010000282.1:0-2836 GCA_964581445.1 uncultured Halanaerobiales bacterium
TTTGGGTATTCATATGAAGATATAAATAAAATATTAATTCCCATGGCAAAAGAAGCAAAAGATCCCATAGGGGCAATGGGGAATGATGCTCCACTGGCTGTTTTATCTGATGAGGCCCAGTTATTATACAATTATTTTAAACAGCTTTTTGCTCAGGTAACAAATCCACCCATTGATTCCATAAGGGAGGAAATTGTTACAGCTACTAAAACAGTAATTGGCTCAGAGGGTAATTTAATAAAAGCAAAACCTGAAAACTGCCGGCAAATAAGTTTTAAATCACCGGTCATATCTAATAAAGAACTGAATAAATTAAAAAAAATGGATATCAGTGGTTTTAAAACAGCTGAGATACCAATATTATTTGAAGTAGATAATAATAAGGGCTGTCTTGAAGAGAAAATGAATAAAATTTTTAATGAAGCTGATAGTTTAATAGATCAGGGATATAATATATTAATCATTTCAGATAGAGGTATAAATAAAGAAAAGGCAGCTCTTCCTGCTTTGCTGGCATTAGCTGGTTTACATCATCATTTAATAAGAAATGGAAAAAGGACAGGACTTAGCCTAATACTGGAAACTGGCGAAGCCAGGGAGGTACACCATTTTAGTCTATTACTTGGCTATGGGGCAGACCTGATTAATCCCTATCTTGCCTATGAATCAATTGTTGACCTCATCTCCAGGAGTATTTTAGAGGATATAGATTATGATAAAGCAATTAATAATTATATGAAAGCTGCTAATAAGGGTATAGTTAAGGTTATGGCTAAAATGGGTATTTCAACAGTGCAAAGTTATCGAGGCGCTCAAATTTTTGAAGCCCTTGGTTTAAATACTTCTTTTATAGATAAATATTTTACAGGGACGGCTTCCCGAATAGGTGGTATAGGAATAAAAGAGATTACAAAAGAAACATTAATCAGGCATAATAAGGCCTTTATTAGCAATTTTGCTATAAAAAATGTCCTTGATTCGGGGAGTAAGTATAGCTGGAGAAAAGATGGAGAGGAACATCTATATAATCCTGAAAGTATTTATCTTTTGCAGAGGGCCTGCAGGGAAGGTGATTATACATTATTTAAAAAATATTCAGCGTTAATAAATGACCAGTCCCGGAAAGCTTTGACTTTAAGGGGACAAATGAAATTAAAATATAGAGAGAATTTTATTCCCTTAAAAGAAGTTGAATCTGTAGAATCTATAGTAAAAAGATTTAAGACAGGGGCCATGTCTTATGGCTCTATTAGTAAAGAGGCCCATGAGACCCTGGCCATAGCAATGAACAGGATAGGGGCTAAAAGTAATACTGGAGAAGGCGGTGAAGACCCTGCAAGGTATGAGGAGGATGAGAATGGAGATAGGAGATTAAGTGCTATTAAACAGGTAGCTTCCGGAAGGTTTGGAGTAAATTCTCATTATCTAACAAATTCACTTGAAATACAGATTAAGATGGCCCAGGGGGCAAAACCCGGGGAAGGTGGACAGCTGCCGGGTAAAAAAGTATATCCCTGGATTGCTGATGCACGGGGAACAACTCCCGGGATTGGTCTGATTTCACCACCTCCTCATCATGATATTTATTCTATAGAGGACCTTGCCCAATTAATATATGATTTAAAAAACGCCAATCGTGAGGCCAGAATAAATGTTAAACTGGTTTCAGAAGTGGGTGTAGGTACAATTGCAGCTGGAGCTGCCAAGGGCAAAGCAGATGTAATATTAATAAGTGCTTATGATGGTGGTACTGGAGCTTCTCCACGGACAAGTATCAGTCATACAGGATTACCCTGGGAGCTTGGACTGGCAGAAACCCATCAGACATTGGTCTTAAACAATTTGCGTAGTAGGGTTAGATTAGAAACAGATGGAAAGTTGATGACCGGTAGGGATGTAATTATAGCTGCCCTTCTGGGTGCAGAAGAATATGGATTTGCTACTGCTCCACTTGTGAGCCTTGGTTGTGTAATGATGAGGGTTTGTAATCTTGACACCTGTCCGGTCGGTATTGCAACCCAGAATCCCGAGCTGAGAAAACGTTTTGCAGGAAAGCCAGAATATCTAGTCAATTTAATGTATTTTATTGCTCAGGAAATGCGTGAGGAAATGGCTAAAATGGGCTTCAGGACAGTTAAAGAGATGATTGGCCGGGTTGATAGAATAAAAAAAGATGATAGCTTTAGGCACTGGAAGGCCAGTAAATTGGATTATAAAAATATACTTTATAAAATAGATTCAAAAGATGGTGAAGCCGCTCATTATCAATTAAAACAGGAGTATAGTCTTGATGAAAGTTTTGATTTTAAAGAATTAATAAACAGGGTCAGTCCAGCACTGGATTTTAAAGAAAATGTTGAATTGAATTTTAAAATAAAAAATACAGACAGGACAGTTGGAACAATAATGGGTAATGAAGTAACAAAAAGATATGGTGAAAAGGGTTTAAATGAAGATACCATTAAAGTCAATTTCAAGGGTTCAGCAGGACAAAGTTTTGCTGCTTTTATACCTAAAGGTATTACCATGATCCTTGAAGGTGATGGCAATGATTATTTAGGGAAGGGTCTTTCAGGTGGTAAAGTTATTGTAAAGACTCCGGAGAATAGTAAGTGTAAAGCAGATGAAAATATTATTATTGGTAATGTGGCCTTATTTGGCGCTACCTCTGGTGAGGCCTATATACAGGGGATTGCTGGAGAAAGGTTCTGTGTAAGAAATAGTGGAGTAGATGCAGTAGTTGAGGGTGTTGGTGATCATGGATGTGAATATATGACAGGTGGCCGGGTTTTAATAATAGGTGAAACAGGTCGTAATTTTGCTGCTGGAATGTCTG
>CAZOON010000283.1:0-2832 GCA_964581445.1 uncultured Halanaerobiales bacterium
AAAAATAATTATATTTTTAACAATTTTAACAATATTTTTTTCCTTAAATATTATTAAAATTACCGCTACAGATAATATTCTATATACTATAAAAAGCGGAGACACTCTATATTCTATTGCCAAAAAATTTTCAGTAAAAATTAATGATATATTAAAAATTAATACTATTAATAATCCTGACCTAATATTTGTAAATGATACTATCAAAATACCTTTAAGAAAAACACTTGCTAGCAGAAGCCCAAAATATAGTTTTGTCTGGCCGGTTAATGGAAAAATTAGTTCTCCATATGGTTGGAGAATTGACCCTTTTACAAAAAAGAAGGCTTTTCATAAAGGATTGGATATAGCAGTACCTTTTGGTAGCCCGGTTTATAGTGCAGATGATGGAAAAGTATTTTTTTGTGATTGGGCAGAGGGATATGGAAAATTAATAATAATTAAACACAGGAATGGTAGCTTAAGTTATTATGGACATCTTGAAAAGTTTTTAATTAAACATGGAGAATTTATTAATAAGGGAAAAATAATTGCTTTAAGTGGAAATTCTGGTCGTTCATCAGGTCCACATCTACATTTTGAAATAAGAATAAAGGACAGGTGTGTTAACCCTTTTTTATATCTTAATAAAAAATACATGAAAAATGGTTTTAGAGTATAGGAATATTATTGACAAAACCCTTTTCCTCATATAGAATTTTTATAAATGAAGGGGAAAAGGTGATATATTTTGAAAATAACATTTCTTGGCACAGGAACATCAATTTATATTGAATTAGAAAATCTAAATATTTTAATTGATACTCCCCCTGAGCTTAGACTTCAATTACTTGATAACAATATTACAAAGGTTAATGCTATATTATTTACTCACCCCCATGCTGACCATATCATGGGTTTTGATGATATAAGAGCATTAAATCGTACAAATCATGGGGAAATCCCCTGTTATGGAAATAACTTTTATATTAAAAATGTAAAAATAACTCCACTCAAAGTAAAACACGGTAAAATGGATGTTTTTGCATATAAAATAAAAAATTACCTAATAATGTGCAACTTGCTTATGATGGTCTAACAATAAACAACTGAAAATAAGATTAAAGGAGTGAAAGAAAAGAATGAATATTGTGCTCATGGAGCCTGAGATACCACAAAACACTGGTAATATAGCAAGAACTTGTGCGGCTACAGGTAGTAGTCTACATCTTATTAGGCCACTAGGATTTTCAACTGATGATAAATATCTTAAAAGGGCAGGATTAGATTATTGGCATTTATTAGATATATATTATTATAATTCCATACAAGAATTATTAGATAAATTTAGTCAAAATAATATATTTTTCGCAAGTACAAAAGCAACAAATATATATTCAGATATCAATTATAAAAAAGATGATTTCATCATTTTTGGCAAGGAAACAGCTGGTATACCAGTAAAAATACTTAAAAATCATCTGGATAAAACTATTAGAATTCCTATGATAAATGATGCAAGATCTCTTAATTTGGCTAATTCTGTTGCAATAATATTATATGAGACATTAAGACAAAATAATTTTTGTGATTTAATAATGAAAGGGAAACTGAAAAAAATTGGAGTTTAATAAAAAAGGAATTTTTATTTTTATAAAGAATATATTATATATAAAATAGACATGCTCTGGAGGAAATTTAAATATGCTATTTCGAAATATAACTGGAAAAATATTAATATTTTTACTTTTAATTGTTTTATTATCTTGTTTTTCTGTGTCAGCAATTAAACTGGAATATAAAGATAAAGGTTTAGAGGTTAGAAAAGTACAGGAAATGTTAGCAAGTTTAGGTTATGATATAAATATTGATGGAATTTATGGATTTAGAACAAAAGAAATAGTAAAAGATTTTCAATACAATAATAATTTAAAAGTTGATGGAATTATTGGATATAATTCTTACAATTTATTGAAAAATATGATCGAAGAAATTGAATATACTATAAAAAATGGTGATACACTTTCTGAAATAGCTGAAAAATTTAATAGTAGCATAAAAACAATTAAAAAAAGAAATAATCTTAAATCAGATTTTATCAAAATTGGCCAAAAAATTAATATCCCTAAAACTGGAATTGGTGGCGGAAGAGAAGTTGAATTATATGATAATATTATTCATGAAGTTCAAGCAGGAGATGCCCTTTCAATTATAGCCAAAAAATACGGCAGTAAAATTGAAACAATTAAACTGGCTAATAATTTAAAAAATAATAAAATAATTATTGGACAAAATCTTGTTATACCACATATTAGCAGTTCAGAAAATAAAAGTTTTTGTTTAGCAAGGGGAAATATTATTTGGCCAGTTATTGGAAGAATCTCATCATATTTTGGATGGAGAAAGCATCCTATAAGTAAACAAAATGAATTTCATAAAGGAATAGATGTTGCCGTTTCAACAGGAACTAAAATAAGGGCAGTTGCTGCAGGCAAAGTAATACAAAGTGGTTGGATGAATGGATATGGTAAAATTATTATCATTGATCATGGCAAGGGAATTCGCAGTTTATATGCCCACAACTCATTGAATATTGTCAAAACAGGTCAAACAGTTAAATTAGGAGATATTATAGCTAAATCTGGTAGTACTGGTAGAAGCACAGGCCCACATCTTCATTTTGGTATAATTATTAATGAAAAAGCGATTAATCCAATAAAATATTTACCTTAAATCTTGACAATATTATATAAAAATGTTAATATATATATCGTTATTTGTGGGCCATTAGCTCAGTAGGTAGAGCACCTGACTTTTAATCAGGTTGTCGGAGGTTCGATTCCTCCATGGCTC
>CAZOON010000284.1:0-2820 GCA_964581445.1 uncultured Halanaerobiales bacterium
TCAGGTGCTGCCATTTTCTGTTCTACTGCTTTTTTTTCAGCTTCTAAATTCATGATATTCTCTTCTATATTATTTATTCGTTTCTGTTGTTTCCTCTTTTTTTTCTTTTTTTCTTTTTGCCTGTAATAAAAATTATCTGTCTTTTCCTGATTTTCTTTTTCCTCTTTATCTTTATTATCTTCTCTTGTCTCTTTTTCTGAATAAGATTTTCTTAAATTTCTTTTACGTTTACCAGATTTTTTAGTCAATATATGACTATGAAAAGATTTCTCTGTTTTTAGTTTACCTTTACTTGTCTTTTTTACTCGTTTAGCAATACCTTTATGGGTCTTTATCTTAGGCACTATATATACCTCCTTTATTACTTATCACTTAATGGTGTAATAAACATCATCATATTACGGCCTTCCATTTTGGGTTTGCTTTCAACCTTACCAAGGTCCTTAGTTTCTTCAATCAATCTGTCCATAAGCTCATAACCAAGCTGTTTATGCATTAATTCGCGGCCCCTGAATTTAACTCTAACTTTAACCTTATCTTTATTATTCAAAAACCTTATAGCCTGTTTCAATTTCACATTAAAATCATGGTCTTCAATCTTCACACCCATCTGAACTTCCTTAACATTCATGATATTTTGTTTCTTTTTAGCCTTTTTTTCTTTTTTTGCTTGCTCATACTTATACTTTCCATAATCCATAATTTTACACACTCTGGGGTTTGCCTGTGGAGCAACCTCCACTAAATCCAATCCCCTTTCCCGGGAAAGCTCTAAAGCCTCATTTAAAGTTTTAATTCCAATTTGTTCACCTTCCGCGGAGATCAGTCTTACTTTCCTGGCACTGATCTGCTTATTAACCCTCAAATCATCGTTAGCGATTTTTACGCACCTCCTGAGTTTTTTTAACATATAAAAGCGGGTGGTATAGACCACCCGCTTTATAATCAGTTAGTAATAAAAGACAAAATATCAAACTAATTATTAACCAATAAATAATATTGGTGAGAAGCAGGTAGCTCCTTCTTTGTTTTCTAAAATAGAGTATAACACAGGCAAAGTTTCATTGTCAATCTCTTTTTTCCTCAATTTCTAATAAAAGTCGTTTTTTGAAATCTTCCAGACTTGATTTACCCAGGTCTCCTTCTCTTCTATCTCTTACAGAAATAAGACCCTTCTCCACCTCATCATTACCTACAATTATCATATAAGGTATCTGCTGAATTTGTGCCTGTCTAATTTTATAAGCTACCTTTTCCTGACGGTCATCTATTTCAATCCTTATTCCTTCACCTGCCAATTCATTTTTAATTTTTTGTGCATAATCAATTTGCTCATCTGAAATAGGTATTATCTCTACCTGTACAGGTGCTAACCAGGCTGGAAAAGCACCGGCGTAGTGTTCTATCAAGATACCTATAAATCTTTCCATACTACCCATTATTGTTCTGTGTATCATTACAGGGCGATGCTCTTCACCATCTGAACCAATATATGTTAGATTAAATCTTTCCGGCATCTGGAAATCAAGTTGAATAGTTCCACATTGCCAGGTTCTTCCGATACTATCTTCCAGATGAGCATCAATTTTGGGACCATAAAATGCCCCATCCCCTTCATTAACTACATACTCTAATTCCTGTGCTTTTAGGGCAGCCCTTAATGATTCAGTAGCACTCTCCCAATCCTTATCACTACCCATTGAATTTTCAGGTCTTGTACTTAATTCAAGATGATATTCAAAACCAAAAATAGAATAAAAATCATCAAGCAAACGTAAAACAGCAATTAATTCATCTGTTATCTGCTCAGGTAACATATATATATGGGCATCATCCTGGGTAAAGGCCCTTACTCGCATCAGACCATTTAAAGTACCGGAACGTTCATGTCTATGAACAAGTCCTAATTCTCCAACTCGCATAGGAAAATCCCTATAACTGTGCATATCATTCTTATAAATTAATATCCCGCCCGGGCAATTCATGGGTTTAATTGAATATGATTGTTCATCAATTTCAGTAAAATACATATTTTCTTTATAATGATCCCAGTGTCCTGATTGTCTCCATAAACTTTCATTAAGTATAATTGGAGTCTTTACCTCTTCATAACCTGCTTCTCTATGTTTTTCCCTCCAGAGCTTAAGTAATTCATTCCAGATAATCATCCCTTTAGCATGAAAAAATGGGAATCCTGGTCCTTCTCCCTGCATACTAAAAAGATCAAGCTTTTTTCCTAATTTTCTATGGTCTCTTTTTTTGGCTTCTTCTATCCTTTTTAAATATTTATCAAGCTCTGATTTAGCTCTAAAAGAAGTACCATAAATCCTCTGCAACATTTTATTGTTTTCATCACCACGCCAGTATGCACCAGCTATATTTAATAATTTATAAGCCTTGACCTTTCCCGTTGAAGGCAAATGAGGTCCACGACAGAGGTCTGTAAATTCACCCTGATGATAAAAACTTACATAATCACTATCAAGGTCTTCAATCAATTCTACTTTATAATCCTCACCCTCATTTTGCATAAATTCTATAGCTTCATCACATTTTAATACTTCTCGTTTAATTTTAAAATCTTCTTCAATAATTTTATTCATCTCTTCTTCAATTTTCTCCAGATCCTCAGGAGAAAGACGGTGATCCATATCAATATCATAATAAAAACCATCTTCAATAGTTGGTCCAATTGCCAACTCTACATCATCAAAAAGTCTCTTTACTGCCTGAGCCATAATATGTGCACTTGTATGTCTATAAATATCCAGTCCTTCCTCTGAATCAATGGTGATAATAGATAACTCTACATCTTTATCA
>CAZOON010000285.1:0-2807 GCA_964581445.1 uncultured Halanaerobiales bacterium
CAAAGATGGAATTTTAATCTGAAATACATTTATCCGATAAAATAAATCTTTTCTAAATTTTTTTTCTTTAACTAATTTTATTAAATTTTTATTAGTTGCAGCAATAATCCTGATATCTATAGATATTAGTGAATTTCCACCAATCTTCATAATCTCTTTTTCTTCAATAGCCCGGAGTAACCTTGCCTGTAAATTTAGTGGTAAATCACCTATTTCATCTAAAAATAATGTCCCCTTATCTGCCCTTTCCAGCAAACCCATTTTCCCGGATTTTCTGGCCCCGGTAAATGCCCCTTTTTCATACCCAAATAATTCAGATTCCAGTAAGTTTTCTGGTAAAGTGGCACAATTAATAGCCACAAAGGGTTTATTAGATCTAAAAGAATAATTGTGGATTGCTCCTGCAAAAAGCTCTTTTCCGGTACCACTATCACCCAATAAAAGTGCGGTTGAATTTGAATTGGCAATTTTCTTCCCGATTTTTATTGCTCTTTTTATCAAGGGGTTATCTCCAATAATATCTTTAAACCTGTAATCAGAACTATGTCCTTTGCCAACAATCTTTTTATGAATTTTTTGTTGAACCTCTACCATTTCACTATAGGTATGTATAATTACTATCTTCCCATAATAATTATTATCTACTTTTACCGGTTTAAGAGTAAAAACTAAATCTCTCTCTTTATATTTTATTAATTCATCTATCTTTTCTTCTCTACCCCTCAAAAAAATAAAGTCATTATTAATTTTAAGAAGATCAGAAAGATTATTCCCAATAATTTCCTTGTTATTGACAGCAAGTATTTCCTTTGCCTTATCATTAATTAATTCAATTTGCTCCTGAGCATCAAAAACAATAACCCCATTTGATAATTCATCCAATAAAAGTTTCCATTGATTCAGTAAAACCCTTCTATTTTCCCAGCTATATTCAAATCCATACCAAAAAGTTGGTACTTTCACTAAATATTTTCTTATTATCATTTCTGCTCTCTGACTATCAACCCTTAGTATTGATAAGATATCTAAAATATTTGAAATATCAAAAACCCTGTTACCTATAAGAATAATTTCTGCATCAATCTCAGGAAGAAAATTATAAGGTCTGGATTCAGGTATAATTATATAATCAATATCTTCTGGCATTTCAGATTTTTCTTTATAATAAGGAAAAAGTTGCATTCCCGTAACACCCAGTTGATAAATTAAAGCCAGGGTTTCATTGGCCATATATTGATTAATATTGGCAACCAGGGCCCGACTGCCATCAGGAAGTTTTTTGATTTTTTTTAATGCCTCTCTTGTAATAGTCCGCTTCATCATTAATTTGGGGGCATCACATTTAATCTCTGAGATCATTAAATTAAGAATCTCGGGATCAGTGTATAATATTAAATCAGTATTATATATTGCCGGAACCGGACTCATATCTTGATGTCTATAATCAACTAGAAATAAATCAGAAAATATTTTCTCTATTTCATCTTTAAAAAATATAGAAATACTTTCATCTATACCCAGGATGGTAATCTTTTTTTTCAATATACTCAGCCCTTTAAGATCACATTTCACGATTTATATTCATAAATTTATAGTCACTGGGAGTTATTTCTTCATAATCTTTAAAAACACGTGTAAAATAATTTGGATCATTGTAACCAACCTGATAGGAAATCTCTGCTATACTCAGGTCTGATTTTTTTAATAATATTTTAGACTTTTCTATTCTTAATCGATTTAAATAAGTAACAAAACCTTCACCCAATTGCTTTTTAAATATGTGGCTAAAATAATAAGTACTTAATCCCACTCTCTTCGCAATATCGGATAAAGCGATTTCTTTTTTATAGTTTTTTTCTAAATAATCCAGGGCAATATTTATTTCTCTTTTATTTTCATCAACTTTTTGTTTTCTTTTTATAATTTTTATTATTTCACTGATAAATTCTTCAAGCTTATCTACTAAGTCTACTCTGGTCTCAAGTTCAAGCAATTCAGTCTGATAATTTGAATATTTGTATAAAAACTCTTCCTGATCAAGCTCCCGCACCATTCTATTACATATTTCCATAATTTTAATCTTTATTGTTTCAGGGTCAACCCCCTCTTCAATAATAGAATCTATAATTTTCATAAAATCACTATCAAGTTCCTCAAGCTTATTATTTCTAATTTTTTCCATAAAATTTTCTTCCATCTCAGAAATAAAAATAGGGATATCTCTTTTAAATTGTATTATGTTATCAACATGAATAATATCATCTTTCCCCATAAAATAGGAAAACTTATTAGCATTCAACGCCTCTTTATAAGATAAAATTAATCCCTTAACATCTTTATATCTTCTTCCAAGACCAATAGTTAGTCTAAATAATGATTTTTCTTCTATCATTTTTTTTATATATCTGGCAAATTCAATCTCATAAGCCTTAATTTCTGTTTCATCCCCGTCTTTACCTTCAAGTGAAAAAAATAAGACAAAGATTTCTTCTTCAATAGGGGCAGAAAGTATATCTTTTGCTTTTTTGGCTGCATACCTGTTTAAGAGAACATTAAAATTTCTTTTTAATTCTTCTCGAAAAAATTCACTTTTATCCTCAGTCAATTTATTATAATTATTAATTTTAATCAGCATTGCCATTTGAACAGGTAAACTAAAATCTTTATCATCCAATTTTTCTCTCAAACTATTCATCTTTCCAGTATAACCAAATAAAAGGTCATAGATAATTGAAATTTCTCGGTTTAATTTATCAACCATAATCCTTCTCCCTTATTTTTTCTCACTTACATCATTTAATTAATTC
>CAZOON010000286.1:0-2805 GCA_964581445.1 uncultured Halanaerobiales bacterium
TGTTAAAAATATGTCTTCTGGTAAAGGATTTATTGCACTTGCAGCTATGATTTTTGGTAAATGGACACCACAGGGTGTTTTGCTGGCTGCTTTATTGTTTGGTTTTGCAGATTCTTTACAGATGTTAGCTCAAACCCTGGGATTATCATTTATACCTCGACAATTTTTATTAATGCTACCATATATTTTAACTATTTTAGCGCTTGCTGGAGTGATAGGACGTTCAACTCCACCTGCTGCAGATGGTGAACCATATGAAAAAGAATAAATGATTATGAAAGGACCTAATTATAGGTCCTTTTTTTTACTATATTTAAAAAAGGATTTTTTCTTATGGATATAGAATTAATATTACAGGATGTGATTAACTTGTCTACAATCTTTCTGGAATATAAAATTATTCATAATAGACCGGGTTTGCTTGGCGATATAGCGTCTTTATTAGGATTGTTAAATATAAACATATTAAATATTGCCAGTATTAATAATAATTTTAGAGGTTTGCTTATTGAGCTAGAAAACGAAGTTCAAAAAAAAGCAATATATTCTGCACTTAAACTGGTAAAAGAATTAGATATTACAGCATTTAGAGAACCCAATTTTATTGATCTCCTTGCTTTAAGACATGGAAAAAGAATTAAACCTGGTAAAGAACAAAATTATTATATTTTTGATAGAAGTGATCTAGATATATTAATTGATTTTTTGGGAGGATATTTAAAAAAATATAGTAATATTAAAATAGGGATTAAGGGCTCACCTAGAATCGGTAAGACAGAGACATCTATTGCTGCAGCAGTACATGCAAATAAACACTGGCAATTATTATCTTCAACATTGATCAGAAAAATTGCTAGAAGCAGAATATCTGAAGAATTATTAGATGGTAATACGGTCTTAATAATTGATGCTATTACTACTTTCAGACGTTCGAGATCTGAACATATTAAATTTATAAAAAAGCTTGTTCAAAAAAATCTTCCTATAATGATTGAACACCCTGAAATTTTTATTCAGGAAACTGATTTTAAAATGAATGATTTTAAATTAATAATTGAATTAATTGATAAAAATAAGAAAGATGAGAAAAAGATTATTGATTATACGCAATCTTTTAATAGTTTTGATATAGGTTAAGGTTAAATCAGGGGGGATAAGTTTGAAAATAGGAATAAGTTTAAAAAAAGCAAGAGAAGAAAAGGGATTAAATCTGGATGATATTCAGAAAAGAACAAAGATAAGAAAAAAGTATCTCAAGGCCCTCGAAGAGGAAAACTATGAAATTATTCCTGGTGAAGCATATGTAAAAGTATTTATTAAATCTTATGCCAGGCAAGTAGATCTTGAATATAATAAATTATTGAATGCATATAATGAGTATCTTGAAAATAAAAAAAGGGAGGAAGAAGAGGATGATTTAAACGAAGATAATAATATAAAGAAAAGGACCCCACAAAATAATATATTCAATATAATAATTATATTAATTATTTCTCTTGTTATAATATTTATAGTCTATAATATATTTATTTTAAATAATTCTCCAAAAGAATTAAAAGTAAAGCAAGATTCTGCTCCAGAGGAGATAGTTAATATAACTGAAAATGTTGCTGAAGAAGAAAAAGTAGATAATATTGAAGAAGAATTTTTTATTGATGAAAATATAAATAATAAAAATGAAGATGAAAAAAATATGAAAGAAAAAGTTATAGAAGAGGCTGTAAAATTACATGAAATAATAATATTGGCAAGTGAAAAAAGCTGGTTAAAAGTAGTTGTTGATGGTGAGGATTCATTTCTGGGTTTTATAAATGCTGGTGAAAGTATAGAATATAAGGTTGAGGATACAATATCTTTAAAAATTGGTAATGCAGCGGCAATTAAATTAAAAAATAATGATAATGTAATAGGTCCCTGGGGAGAGCAGGGTGAGGTTATCCAAAAGGATATTAATTTATCAGAAGGGGGATTCAAATGAAATTTGAAACAAAATTAATTCAAGCAAATAGAAATTTTAAGGATGTACATAAATCCTTGCAAATACCCATATATCAGAGTTCAACATTCATTTTTAATAATGTAGATGAAGGTGTAAGAAGATTTTCTGGTGATGAAGATGGATACATATATACAAGGTTGGGTAATCCTACCCAGAGTGCACTTGAAAACATTATGGCAAAACTGGAAGAAGGGGAAGATGCATTAGCATTATCTTCGGGTATGGCTGCAATATCAGGAGCAGTACTTAGTTTTTTAGAGGCTGGAGATCATCTAATAGCTCCACATTCTTTATATGGAAGCACACATTCTTTTTTTGCTGAAGTTTTACCCAAATGGGATATAGATATTAGTTTTATTGATATGAGAAATTTGAATAATTTAAATAATAATATACAGGATAATACTAAAATAATCTTTACTGAAACTCCCTCTAATCCAGTTTTATCTTTGATAGACCTAAAGGGAGTAGCAGAGATTGCCAGGGCTAATGATTTGATTACTATTACAGATAATACTTTTATGTCACCATATTTACAAAAACCTTTAAATTTTAATATTGATTTAGTTATACATAGTGCAACAAAATATATTGGTGGTCATGGTGATACCATTGCAGGACTAATTATTGGAAATAAAAAGTTAATGACTGAAATTAAATCATTTGTTTTAAAGAATTTAGGTGGAATAATTGCTCCATTTGATGCATTTTTATTATTAAGGGGAATTAAAACATTGGCTGTGAGGATGGATAGGATAAATAATAATGCAATAAAAATTGCAAAATTTTTAAAAGAACATCCGGCA
>CAZOON010000287.1:0-2801 GCA_964581445.1 uncultured Halanaerobiales bacterium
ATATGGACTCGCAATTTGTAACAGCACATCCTCTCCAATAATTTATAAGATCATTACGAAATATACCTTGTCCAATTCGACTTTGCACAACTGTTTCTCTTTCTATTTCTTTTAAATTTTTATAACTTGAACTATAATATTCTATATCATTGATCGGATTATTATAATTAGGTTCAGGAATATAACAATTTAAAAAATCACGTAAATAATTTAACAATTCAGTACTATGTTTAGCCTGGCTATCTATTCTTAACCATTCATATCTTTTTGCTACTTCTTCAATAAAAATAAAATGATATTTTTTTATTAAATCCCACGTTTCCAAATTTTTTAAAGGTTTATAAAAACCGTTTTTTGAAGCAACTTTAGAATATTCAGGATAATCATAAGTATCCCACGTCCAACTTTTAGATTTACTTAATTCCTCGAAATCACTTTTATTTTTATCGAGCTCTCTTTTGTCTAATGCTACCCAGATATGACCATTAGATATAGTAAACACAATAAAACTTCCAACCAAAAATCTAATACGATCTTTTTCATAATATATTCCCCATTTATTACTGTCATAAGTATCTGCCTTATTTATTGATTCTAATAATAAGTAGAAGTAATTTCCCCTCCTATTTACATCAGGTAGTATAGAATTAACAATACTTTTAAAGTCAGTCATTTAACATCCCTCCAAGCTCACAAAACATTATATACAGGAAAAGGGAATTTCGCTTAACGTACCAGAGATTCCCAAAGTTCATGAGTCTTAGGACGACGCCCTTAGTGAAGGAATTCAGGCGAAACGATAGTGAAGCTGTAAATACCATGTTTGTGATGTATGCTGCCAAGCAGGACAGATTGGAAGGTCCGAGGAGGGACCCGATCTGTCCTGCGCTTTACCCCCATAATTATTCCTGTATTTTTTTAAATTTACCAATCAGTATCTACAATAAGTTATATTTTATTATTCTATACAGCACTCACCAAAATAAAGTTTCACAGTCTTATTCGGCTTCAATTTCATTCGGAAACAAAATCTTAAGATAATCACTTCCAGCATATAAAATGCAATATATATATACAAATTCATCATCAGTACGGTAAAATATAATATAATTTCCTGATACTAAGTATCTATAGTCAGTTTTTATATTCACTTTTGCTGACAAGTCTGCTCCCATCAACGGAAATTCTTTTAATTTCTCATAACTCTCGATGATTTTTCGTACTACCTTTACTGCTGCCGTAGGATTATCTAACTCTTTTGTAATATAATCTTTAATCCCAATCAAGTCTTCTGTTGCTAAGGGGTTAATTCGTAATTTAAGCATTAGATTTAAACCCCCAGTATTTCTTTCACCTTGTCTTCGTTCATCCAATCATCATTAGATTTAACTCTGTTTTTTGCTTCTATTAATTTTGCAAGCAATTTTATGGTAGATTGAGTTTTCTCATACTCTTCAATATCCATAATTGCAAATTTTCCTCTGCCGTTTTTCGTTAAAAATACCGGAGAACCCTCTGCTATATCTTTTAACACTTCATTATAATTTCTTAAATCTGAAACTGGTTTAATGTTAGGCATAATAATCAACTCCTTTTATAAATATTATACCCTTATTTTACTTAATATTCAACGTAATATTCAACGTAATATTTTACAACACTCAATTATATTTGTTAACATTTATTACTTGGTCAAAAAAGTAGGAGGTCCAAGAAGGTGCCTGCTTTTTTGACATACACCCTCGCAACACAATTTACCAACATGCAGCATATTTCACATAACGGTCCTGGTGTTCCCGAAGCTTAGCCAGACTTGGCTTAGGTTCATGAATTTGGGCGCAGCGACGAAGGAGCGAAGCTGGAAATACTGTGTTATCTGCTGTATTATGCGTTCTTAAAAGCTATAAACTTTATTTTGAACTATTTAAAAAATCCTTCGCAGAAACTATTTCGGGGCTCTCAATTTCAACATCAAAAAAATCCTTATCGCCTGTAACAAAACAATCAACATCTGATAAAATAGCAGATACTAATATCGGCAAGTCTTTTTCGTCTCTAATTTCAGGATAATCGTCTTTATTTATTTTTATAGGTCTATATACTAATTCATAACTTAAGCAAGACAAAAATCTCTCAAGATCTTTATTCTTATTTTTAAATTTTCTATTAAAAACCTCATGAAGTTCTTCAATAATTTGAGAACATAGAACAAGATTATGTTTATATAATACATCTTCTACTAATCTAGCTGGTAATGAATTTGGAAATAAAATAGAAGAAATAAATATATTTGTATCAATCATCCCTCTCATATTTATCCTCCAATTTCTCTTCTCTTATTTTTTCTACAAATTTGTTTACATCTTCCTCTGAATTAAATCCTTGTTTGTCTGCTTCGCCTTTCATGTTTTCTTGTATTTCTTTTAAAGCAACTAATGAAGCATTTAAAACAAAAATGTTGTCGCCTTCCTCAACAAATAATACTTTATCGCCTTCTTTTAAATTCATTTTTTTTCTGATTTCAATTGGTATAGTAATCTGACCTTTTGAAGAGATTCTAGCAAGTTCCATATTTATTCCTCCTTTACTTTCTTTACATTCTTTACTTATTATTATACCACATTAAGTAAATTATGTGTATGATTTTAATGGTAAATTTTGCAAACATGTATATTATTTATATTTCAACAAACACAAAAAGCTATGAATCATAGTTAATTTATAGACTAAGCATAATATTGCAGATAACGTTTAGGTATTGCCGAAGTCCAGCAGACTTAGATAGCTCTTATCTTAGTCTG
>CAZOON010000288.1:0-2796 GCA_964581445.1 uncultured Halanaerobiales bacterium
AGCTTTCTGCTGAAGAAAGGATAGACTCTTTTATAGAAATCGTTCAGGGTTTTTCAAAAGAACAGGCAGAAAAAGAGGCCTCTCGTTGTGTTGAGTGTGGTATCTGTACAGAAGCCTGTCCTGCTCATATGAATATACCAGAATATATCAGGGGTGTATTTGACGAAGACCTTGATGAATCTGTACGACAGATATATGAAGATAATCCTCTCCCAGAGGTTTGTGGACGTATCTGTACTCATAAATGTGAAGAGGTATGTGCTATAAGTCACCGTGGTAAAGCAGTATCTATTAGATGGCTAAAAAGATATGCTGTAGATAATGTAGATTCTGCAGAATATAAGCGTATCCTGGGAACTGAAAAAATTAAACAAATTGATAAAAAGGTTGCTATTATTGGTGCTGGTCCATCTGGTCTTTCTGCTGCCTATTATTTAACATTAATGGGATATCAAACAACCATATATGAAACTCAGCCAGAAGCAGGTGGTATGATGCGATATGGTATTCCTGAATATAGGCTTCCTTACGATCAACTGGATAAAGATATAAATTATATTAAAAGTGTAGGTGTTGAATTTGTTTTCGACACCAGAATTGGTGAAGATATTACCCTACCTGAATTACATGAAAAATATGATGCTGTTTTTGCAGCAACCGGTCTTCATAATGGTCGTAGTACCAGAATACCTGGTACCGACCATAATAATGTATACCAGGCAGCTCAGCTACTCCGTGATATTACCAAGGGTATAGAAGTGCCTGTAACAAAGGGTATTGTGGTAATAGGTGGAGGTAATGTTGCCATGGATATTGCCCGTTCAATGGCCAGAATTCAGAAACAAAAATATGGTGAAGTTAATATTACCCTTACCTCATTAGAAACTGAAGATATTCTGCCTGCAGATGATGTCGAAATTGAAGAGGCCAGAGAAGAAGGTATAGATATTATGGCAGGTAGAGGCCCTAAAGAAATTGTTCTGGAAAATGGAGAAATTTCACATCTCTGCACAAATTGTTGTGTATCAGTTTTTGATGAAGATCATAATTTTAATCCAACTTTTGATGATGAAGATATAGTAAATATGGAATGTGATATGGTAATAGAAGCTATAGGTCAGGGTGGAGATAATAGTTATATTGATGATGAATATGAAATAGAATACCAGGGACCCAGAATAAAAGTTAATGAATATGGTCAAACATCAGTTAAATGGTTGTTTTCCGGTGGTGACATCGTTAAAGGCCCCGATGTCATTAACGGTATTGCTACAGGACATGATGCAGCCAAAGGAATAGACAAATTATTAAAAGATAAAGAAGATAATAAGTAAAATAATATTTTTTAAAGGATAGAGCTAATTAGCTCTATCCTTTAAATATTTCTTTAAATTTGAGTTTTTTCCTTCTATATTGTCAAAAATTACTTATTTTATCTAAAAAGTTTTTTGTCATCATAGCCGTAAAACCCCAGATAATCCTTTTCCTATATTTATAAAAATATACCGGATATTTTCCCTCTCTCCATTTATAATCCCTGCCATTTTGAATTAAATGATAGGGAAAATCACTTAATTCATCAATGGTACAGGACATATTATATACTTCAGCTTCCTGTTTAAGTAGATAATCCAGGGGTACTGTAAATACTTCTTCAACCTCTTCTTTATTAACTTCTAAGTTATCTAAATTAAAATTATTAATATAACCCGCACACGAATAGATTAAAATATTATAAGGTGTAAGAAGATAATCAAGCTTACCCCATATTTCCAGTCTATTTGCATTTACATTTAGCTCTTCAGAGGTCTCCCTAACAGCAGCTTCAATGATACCCTCATTTTCTTCTATCCTTCCACCCGGGAAAGATATTTCACCAGCTTGAGTTTTTAAAGTTTTTGAACGAAGTTCATAAAGAAGATGCAAAGAATTTTCAACCTTAACTAAGGGAATGAAAATAGAATAATAACGTGAAACATTCAGGGGTTTTATCTTATGATTTTTTATATTTTCTTTTAATTTATCTATATCAAAATTCATATTAAACATCCTTTTAATAATTAATCCTCAAAACTTCCTTTAAACAATATCTCCTTATCTCGAATCATTATTTTCCCAACTGCTATAACTGTTTCAACATCAAGGGTATCTTTATCAAGCAACACAAGGTCAGCATCCTTGCCCTTCGATATACGTCCTTTGTTTTCCAATTTTAATATATCTGCAGTATTTGATGTAATTATTTTTAAAGCTGTTTCCAGGAGAACACCTTTTTGCTTTATAGCAACTTTTAGTTCATTATAAAGACTTGTAACTTTACCGATATCTAGACCTATTAATTCTCCCTTTTCATTAAACGCTGGCAGACTTCCCTGTCCATCTGAACTAAATGTAATATTTGTTTCAGGAACACCTGCATCTAAACTCTCCTTTAAAGCACTACTACTTCTTAAACCCTTTTTATCTATCATTTCTTCGGGTAAACTGGTAGTAAAATCAACTATCCCACCTTTTTTAGCATAAGAGATACCTGCTTCAAAAAGATTCCTATTTCTATTCATATGAGTGGGTAAAAACTGTTTTCTACTTATTTCAGTCTGTTCAGCTATTTGATTTAAGTAATCAACTTTGCCTTTACCATCACCTACATGAACATTTATTATTCCTGCCTTACCTGACAAAATCCCTCCCACTCTTGCTTCAGCTGTAACTCTTTTTATTTCTTCAAAAGTAGGTTGTGAAGATCTATGATCAGATATAGCAAACTCACCAACCCCAATTATTTTATCAATCAAA
>CAZOON010000289.1:0-2766 GCA_964581445.1 uncultured Halanaerobiales bacterium
GGAAACAGTGCGCGGGCCATTTCCCTCAGGGAATAGATAATTTCCATTTTCATCTTTTTGCTCATATACCATGGATTGCAGATTGTCTTCACCTATCCAGACACTTGTTACCAGGTCTGGCGTAAAACCTACAAACCAGGCATCAGTATAGTTGTTAGTTGTTCCAGTCTTGCCTGCTACTGGTCTGCCTAAATTTGCCCTCCATCCTGTGCCACTACTTATTACAGATCTCAATATATCTGTCATAATATAACTTACATCTTCTTCAAGTACTATCTTTTTATGAGGATGTGCTTCAAAGAGTACCCTATTTCTATTATCAAGAACTTTTTGTATGGCATAGGGCTCAACTAATACACCCTGATTGGCAAAAACTCCGTAGGCAGAGGCCATTTCAATTGCTTTAACTCCTTTATTAAGTCCACCGAGGGCAAGAGAAAGATGGTCTTTTTCATGGTCCGTAGTTTGAAAAGTACTAATTCCCAAATCTTCAGCTGTTTTTATTGTCTTATCTACCCCTACTTTTTGTAACATTTTAACTGCGGCAACATTAATAGAATGAGTAAGTGCATTTCTAATGCTAACAAGTCCTCGATACTCATTTTCATAATTTGTTGGCCAGATGGAGGGAGATGCTTGATTCTTAGAATCTGCCAGCATAGTCATATCATTAAGAATGGAAGCTGCTGAATATCCCTGTTTAATAGCAGTAGTGTAGACAAAAGGTTTAAAGGCTGATCCCGGTTGTCTAACGGCCTGTACAGCTCTATTAAAATGATCATTTCCCCTGCCTCCAACCATGGTCCTTATCTCACCATTTGTAGGATCAATAGTTACAAGTGCAAGTTGTGGCTGGATTTTATCACTTGTATTATTTCTTTCTAATGTAGGGATATATTTTTCTTCAATGGCTTCCTGGATTGTTTCTTCAGCCTTTTTTTGCATTTTCAGGTCAATAGTTGTATATACTTTCAGACCACCACCATAGACAATCTGGGCACCAAAAAGATCCAGTAGTTTATCCCTTACATAACGCATAAAATAAGGGGCAATTTGCTCTTTATCAGGTGATGATTCTTTAAGTTTTATTTCTTCAGTGCTGGCCTGATTATAATTTTCCTGGGCAATATAGCCAAGTTCTTGCATACGTTTGAGTACAATGTTTCTTCTATTGATTGCAGCCTCATAATTTCGCAAAGGTGAATATATATTTGACCCTTTAGGGAGTCCGGCAATAAGTGCAGATTCACTTAAGGAAAGCTCCCAGACATGTTTTTCAAAGTATAACTGAGAGGCCGCTTCTACTCCATAGGTATTATGATTAATATCTCCGAGGAAAATTTCATTCAAATACATTTCAAGTATCTCTGGTTTTGTATATAATCTTTCAAATTGTAGTGCTAGATATGCCTCCTGTATTTTTCTGTATATAGTTTTTTGAAAACTTAATCCCAGTGCATTACGTGCCAATTGCTGAGTTATTGTACTTGCTCCCTGGGCAAGACGTCCTTTTATAATATTGGTGACAAAGGCCCGGGCTATCCCCCAGAAATCAACCCCGTGGTGGACATAAAAGTTAGTATCTTCTATTGCAATTATTGCATTTTTTAATTCTTTTGGGATTCTCTCTATAGGAACATATATTCTGTTTTCTTTAAATAATTTAGTAAGTAGCTGGCCATCTGCACTATATATCATTGTGGATTCACTTGAACCTTTATAAGTGGAGATATCCGGTGTATCCTGAACTATCCAGGTGATTGCGCCAATAAATATGCCAAAAGCAAGGGCAATAAGTATAATCATTATAGATATTATATATTGTTTCCTGTTTTTGAACATTCGTCTCATCCTTTCAAAATATTATTATAACATAAAATCATTGTATGTGATACCCCCTTGTTAGTCTCTTTACAATTTGTTATAATTAATTTACATTTTTATGAGGATAATTTATGAATAATAAAGTATTTTTGCATGGGAGGTGAAAAACCTGAGTAAGTTATCAGGTTTAATAAATGAATAATATTGAAGAACAGTTAGCTGTACTAAAACGGGGAGTTAGTGATTTAATTTCTGAAGAGGATTTAAAGGAAAAATTACTTGAAGCAAAAAAAGAGGGACGCCCACTAAGGGTAAAACTCGGTCTTGATCCAACTGCAGCAGATATTCATTTAGGACATGCAGTTGTTTTGCGTAAATTAAAACAATTTCAAGATTTTGGACATGAAGTATATTTAATTATTGGAGATTTTACAGGAATGATAGGAGACCCTACGGGAAAATCAGAGACCAGGAAACAATTGACGGAAAAAGAGGTAAAGGAAAATGCCCGTACATATGAAGAGCAGTTTACAAAAATATTAAACCCTGATAAAACCAATCTTGTTTTTAATGGAGATTGGTTGGGTGAGTTAAAATTTGAAGATGTAATTAAACTTTCATCAAAATATACAGTTGCACGTATGCTGGAAAGAGAAGATTTTTCTAGCAGATATCAGGAAGAAAAACCAATAAGTATCCATGAGTTTTTTTATCCTTTAATGCAGGGTTATGATTCTGTTGCTATTAATGCAGATATTGAACTTGGAGGAACAGATCAAAGATTTAATCTTTTAGTTGGGCGTAACTTACAAAAAGAATATGGTCAAAAAGCACAGGTTATAATGATGATGCCTCTCCTTGAAGGTTTAGATGGTGTTAATAAAATGAGTAAGAGTCTTGGTAATTATATTGGGGTTTTTGATGAAGCCAATGATATGTATG
>CAZOON010000290.1:0-2766 GCA_964581445.1 uncultured Halanaerobiales bacterium
TCCTTAAATATATTTTTATCATTTTTTATACTCAACTCAAACTTTTTGAGTAATTTAAGCTCTTTTTCTAACCTCCGCTTTTCTTCCAATAAACTATTATACTTTAAATTAAGTAAACTGATATCTAAAGAATATAAAATATCACCTTTCTCTACTTCTTTAGTATTAACATAGTTTATTGTTTGAATATTACCTCCTGTAGCATTCCTTATAATACTTATATTACTGGCAGGCCTCACCATTCCACTAGCCTTAACTACAATATCTATTTCCCCAATCCACATCCAGATAAAAGCGATAACAAAAATTATTAGTACAAAATAAATAAAAAAGATAATAAAATTTGGCTCCTTGCCTTCTAACATTTCTTTGCTATCAGAAAGCTCATTAAAATTCATAATCACTTTCTTCATTTCATTTCACTCCCGCTAGCTATTTCTTGAAATCTTTGTCCCTGCCAGAGACTATAATATTTTCCTTCTTTTTTTAATAGCTCTTGATGACTTCCCATTTCTACAATCTCTCCCTTATCAAATATTACAATTTTATCACTCTGCATTACTGTACTTAATCTATGGGCAATAATAATAGTAGTAATTCCCTCGCTTATATCACTAATTGTTTTATGTATAGCACTTTCTGTATTTGTATCGAGATTACTTGTTGCTTCATCCAAAATTAAAATATCGGGTTTTTTTAAAATCGCCCTGGCAATGGCAATCCTCTGTTTCTGGCCACCTGATAGATTGGACCCTCTTTCTCCAACAAGGGTGTCATATCTTAAGGGAAGTTCATTTATAAAATTATGAGCACTGGCCTTTTTAGCTGCATCTATTATCTCTTTCATAGAAGTATTTTTTAAAGCAAATGATATATTTTCTCGTACACTACCACTAAATAAAAAAATATCCTGAGGTACATAAGCTATTTTCTCCCTTAAACTTTCTAAATTTATATCTTTAATATTATAAGAATCTATTAATATTTCACCTTTTTCTGGAAGATAATATTTCAAAAGCAATTTAATAAAAGTAGTTTTACCTGATCCACTTTCACCAACAAGTGCTATTTTTTCACCAGGTAATATATTTAGATTAATATATTTTAATACCCTTCTTCTTGTCCCATAACGAAAATGAAGATTATTAATTATTATTTTCCCCTGTAATTTTTCAGGTTTTATTTTTTTTTCTTCATTTTCTTTTTCAATATCTAAATCCAATATTTCACCCAGACGATCTGATGCTACAAATGCTTCCTGTAATTGAGGTTGGAGACTAATCAGATTTTGTATAGGATCATAAAAATAAGCCAGCAAGGCATTAAAAGTAATTAACTGGCCAACACTAATATTCCCTTTAATTACCTGCAAACCACCAACCCATAATATCACAATTTCACTTACTGATGTCAAAATCATCTGTAATGAGGATTGGAAATTATGCATCCAGCTTGCTTTAAAAATTGATTTTATTAACCTTATATACCTGCTTTCAGTTTCTAGATTTGCTACTATTTCACCGTTTAAGGCCTTTATTGTATCTATACCTGAAATTGATTCAACTAAATATGACTGTATATCCGAAGCCTGTTCCATCTCTTTTCTATGAATCTTTCTAAATGGCCTGTTGAAAGCCCAGACAGCAATTATATAAAAAGGAATAATTACAGCAGCAACCCCGAAAAGTGTTGAACTTTGAATATACAACACCACTCCCCCTACGATAACCATTAAAGTATCAATCATTACTGTTATAGTAGCACCAGAGATAGCATTCCTGATCTTTGAAGCATCATTTAAACGAGATAATATTTCACCTACCTTTCTGGAATCAAAAAATGACATAGGCAATTCAAGTACATGGTGATAATAATCTAATATTAAAGAAATATCTATCTTCTGACTCAGATAAAGCAATAAATGTCTACGAAAAGCATTCATGCTTATCTTAAATAAGGTTAATAATATTACACCAGTTGATAAAATATGCAAAGTATTCGTTAAACCATCACTTAATACAGTGTCTATTAAATATTTAAAGTAAAAGGCCCCTGCAAGTCCCATCAAAGTATATAATATAGATGCCAGAAATATTTCAAATAATAACCTTTTATGGGGTGTAATTAAACCAAAAAAACGGGTAAATAACCCGCTTGTTTCATCACCCTTCTTAAATTCTTCTTTTGGAACCATAAATATTAATACCCCGGACCAGAGCTTATTAAATTCTTCAGGACTATAATGAATTATTCCTTCAGCAGGGTCAGCAACTATTATTTTATTTTTTTTGATTTCATGAATCACTACATAATGAAGCAAATTACCTTTAATAACATGTGCAATGACCGGTAAAGGTAATTCATCACTTAAATGCTCTGCTTTAGCTTTAACACCTTTTGCAGAAAAGCCTATTTCTTCTGCTGCTTTAACAAGCCCCAGGGCATTTGTTCCTTTTCTATCTGTCCCTGCTATCTCTCTAATTTTAGAAATAGGCATCTTTAGACCACGTTGCTTAGTAATGGTAGCCAGACAGGCAGGACCACAATCTGATTCATCATGTTGTTTTATACAGTAATATTTTTTGAAAGGATTATACATATTATATCTCCCATCTCAAAAAAATATATAAATATTTTTTAATCATTCTTTTTTTCTACATTCATTTTTTTCACCCTTTAGGAATATAATTAATCATATTTTGAATTAAAATTCCAACTCCTAGAGAAATTAATCCTACTACTGTAAATAATATTAATATGTATAAA
>CAZOON010000291.1:0-2766 GCA_964581445.1 uncultured Halanaerobiales bacterium
CAAAAATAAATAAAGCCGAGGTTTCACCGATGGGTAAACCTTCTCGATGAACATAATAAACTTGATAGGGAAATCCCCCGGATGAAGAAGGCGTAACATGGCTAACAAAAAGTGCGGACATAAAAATGGCAAAAATACGGGGAAATGTAATATCACTATTTATAGAAGATAATAATATCTTCAATTTAAGGGCCTTTATTACCCACCAGCTAATATTAATAATAGCCGCTATAAGTAAAAAATAGGGGTCAATTTCAAAAAATATTCGTGGATTTAAACTATCACTGCTAAATTTAATAATAAGAAGAATTGCAATAATACTGAAAAGAAAAGAAAGAAAAACTCCTTTTAATATGCTATCACGGGAAATAGACAATATAATCACTCCAGTTTAGTTGATTGGATAGTGATTATTATCCCCATAGCCTATTTCTCTATAACTCTTTAATAAAATTTTAGTCAAAGTTTTCATATTATACTCTTCAGCCTTTTTTACTGCATTCTTAACAAAAAGATTATACCTCTTATCATGTGTTAAAAGATTAATCACTGCCCTGGAAAAATAATGAGGGTCTGCCTTAACTAAAAGTCCATTTAAACCATCATCTACCATCGATGTAGTCCCTGCTGCATTAACGGCAATTACCGGCAATCCCCCGGCCATTGCTTCCAGTGTTACCAGGCCCTGGGTCTCGGTCAATGATGGAAAAACAAAGAGGTCACTGGCTAAATAAAAGTCAACGACCTCGTCAGGCTCTTTTTCTCCTGTAAAGATAATCTTATCATTTAACATATAGTCATCAGTCATTTTCAGCAGTTTTTTGCGGAGTGGACCATCACCAACCATAATAAGTCTTGTATTTGCTAAACTCTCACTTACCATCTTAAATGTCTCCATCAATAATTCTATATTTTTTTCCTGACCAAGCCTGCCGACAAAAAGTAATATTTTTTCATCATCTCTAATCCCATATTCACTTCTAATCCAGAGTCCATTTTTATTATAATATTTATGGATATCTATACCTGTTGGTACAGTCTTAATCGCTGTCTTAATCCCATAACCCAGCAGCATATTCTCCACATAATCTGTAGGGGCAATAACTAAATCACAATTTTGACAGTATCTTTTACTATAATTTATGGCAAGTTTCCTGGCAACCCCTTCACCAAGTGGAAAATAATGGGCATATTTCTCGTAAAGGGTATGGTAGGTAAATACAAGTGGTATATTTAATCTCCTTGAGATAAGTTTACCAAGCCAGCCCATTAAAAAAGGCGAATGAGTATGTATTAAATCAAGGTCCAATTCCTTCACCCTGTTAAAAACAGAAGTAGAAAGCGGCAGGGCAAGCCTAAATCCAGGTACAGCCCCTGCTGGTAATGACTTAAAACGGAAAATATTATCTTCTTTTTTACTACCAGGGTAATCAGGGGCAAAAATATAGACCTCATTACCGGCATTTTGTAGCTCTATCATAAAACTTTCTACAGATCTAACAACACCACTAATATACGGTTTATAACTATCTGTAAAGAAAGCAATCTTCATATCAGGCTACCTCCAAAAACTAATATTATTGTAAAATATTGTCTATATTAATAAAAAATGTTTCATATGAAACATTTCCCATATTTTTGTATTCATACTTTTCTTTTCATATTCTAACATTTATCCTGCTGACTTTCAAACCTTTATTTTTTGATAAAGGTCTGCTACAATGAAGATAACACTCTTTTAAAGGAGAAAGATTATGGAAGCTAAAAATATGAAAACAGCCTTAATTGATGGTTATCTAGATGAACCCTCCTGTCTTGGGGTTCCTCCCTATATATCCCCTCATATTAGATATACTTATGGGGCCCTGCTGGCAGCAGGTATTAAAAAGGAAAATCTTAAATATATCACTATAGATGATTTCAGAGAAAAAAAGAAAAAATATCTGGAGCTACTCAAATCTTATGATTTAATTATTATCATAGCCGGGACAACTGTGCCCGGCCATTACCTTGGTGGCAGACCTGTGTCCATCACTGAATTAAATGAAATTGCTAAAGAATTATATTATCCAGCCAAGGTACTTGGTGGGCCAATTACACTGGTGAAAAAAGAGATGGCCGCTTATGACCATATCTGTAAGGAAACAGCCCCTGTAGATATCTATGAACTCCTTACAGATAAAAAAGTCAGTGATTCCATAGAAAACATTACAGATAACTTAGATAAATGGGCAAAAATGGGGGCAGTAGTTACAAAAGAACACCCCAACTATCCTGAAATTGTCTGTGAAATTGAAACCTTCCGTGGCTGTCCCCGTCAAAATCACTGTGCCTTTTGTAGTGAAAGGTTAAAAAAATTGAAGTATCATCGTAAGACAGCAGGTATTATTGAAGAAATAAAGGAGTTGGCCAGACTTGGCAATCACTATTATAGACTCGGTTGTCAGACTGATCTCATGCTTTTTCGCTCCCATCGAGATAGTAGAGGAAGATTAATACCTGCAGCAGATGAGATTAAAAAACTTTACATTGGTATTAGAGAGGCCGATCCTGAGTTAAAGGTCTTACATATGGATAATTTAAATCCTGCCGCCCTGGTAAATAATCTCCCGGAAAGCAGAAAAATACTGGAAACCATAGTCAGATATAATACAGCAGGGGATATTGCAGCCTTTGGATTAGAATCTGCTGACCCACTTGTACTTAAAAAAAATAATATTGAGACAGATGAAGATATAACCTTTAAGGCCATTGAAATAATGAATG
>CAZOON010000292.1:0-2747 GCA_964581445.1 uncultured Halanaerobiales bacterium
ATGCTTTCTGCGATCAGCAAAATCATCTTCCCTTTTTATAGCCACAAAACCACTCCCTTTTAATCATTTTCTGTATTATTAATACCCAGACTTTCTTTTAACAATTTAACAGCTGCTTCAGGATATTTTTTGCTCATTAATCCCAGAGAAGCCATAACATAATTATTATCTATTAAAACATCTGCATTTTTGTTAGGTAATAATGATTGTTTATTAAATTCTTTAACTTTTTCAAGTATCTCCTGGCCCCGGGCAAGTCTGGTTAAAGCCCCACCAGTTCCAATTATATATTTTACAGCTGAAAGGTCTTTTCCTTCAGCAACTGGCTGTCGGCCTCCTGCTCCAAAATAATCACGATATTTTCCTGCATGACGTAAAACAGCCGTTAAAGTAGCCTTTTCAGCAAGCAAATGAATATATTCTTCCTCTGTAGCATTTCGAGGTAAAGGAGCAAGGTCTTTTCTTTCTTCAATATCAAGCTCCAATTCCATCATTTTATATACATGTTGAGCATTTAAATAAACACCCAGATCTCCTTCAACGGTCCTTTTAGCTTCTGGCTCAGGATTAATTAATAAATCATGGACCTGGTCTGAATCTTCAGTAACCGAATGCACATCTGTAGTTGCCCCACCAACATCAACACAAACTAAATTACCAATCTCTTTTTTAATAAGTCCTGCTGCTTCCATTACTGCCCCTGGTGTTGGCATCATATCTATACTTAACATGGATTTTATCTTTTCCATGCCAGGAGCCCTGACAATATGTTTAGCAAAAACCTCATGGATTTGCTTTCTGGTAGGTTGAATATTTAATGTATCTATTTCAGGATAAACATTATCAACTACAAGTATATCCTTACCCTTTTCTTTAAACATATCTTTTACTTCATCTATTAATACTTTATTACCAGCATATATCAAAGGGACATCAATGTCCATAGAGCTTAATTTCTCTGCATTATGAAGTATTACATCCTCTTCACCATAATCAACTCCACCGGCTAATAATATTATATTAGGCCCAATTTCTTTAATCTTTTTTAACTGGGAATCCCTGAGTCTACCGGCAGTAACCATTTTTATAACAGCCCCGGCACCTAAAGCAGCCTCTTCTGCCGCCTTTGCTGTCATGTCCTTAACAAGTCCATGAACCGTCATTTTCAGACCACCGGCAGCACTACTGCTAGCCATAAACTCATCCCATTTTAGTTTATCTGTGTTTAATTTATCTTTTAAATCATCTATTGCCCCCTGGACACCAATCATTACATCACCTTCTAAAACAGAAGTAGGGGCAAGCCCCTGGTCAATAAAACATGGTGTATCAGTATTTATATCAGTAAAAGCATTAACCAGGGTTGTAGTGCTACCAATTTCTGCAATGAGCAAATCAAAGTTCATCAGATCTAACCTCCATTAACTGTAATACCAAATTCACTTTCTAGTATTTCTTTTGTCTCTTCTACAGGCTTATTAATATCTTCTGCCAGGAATTCCAGTTCATAATCCTTAATTACCTTAATCCCCATCTTCTTAATGTTTTTCAAATAAGATCTTTTCAATTTATTTATATCCAGAGGTCTTGCTTTAATCTGTCCGGGGTCTTCAGGAATAATTACAGACTTTCCAGGTATTTCGTCATCTGGATTACCGTTTATAACCTTAACTCCATTTTCCCGGGCAAAATTAAGTTGTCCATAGGGATGTTTTCCAGCACCTGTATATTCAGTCTCCTGAACAACAATAATCTTATCCTTATCCATTGTTTGAGCTATTGCAAAGGCAACAGCAAGCGAAGTGTTTCCTGCAGGGCCTCTTTCCATTCCTTCTAATTGAGCCAGGGCCTCTGTAATATAGAAAACCTCACCCTGTTTTACTGTATAATATTTATCCATATAACGCAAAGCCCTGGCTGCATTTTTGGGTACATCTGCTCTATCTGGCCAGGTGGCAAAAGGAACTCCAAATCCAGTATGACCGGTAGTAAATGACTTCCTGTTGAAATCATGATCACTTGCCATATGAAGACCACTGAGATCAACACTGGCAGCAATAACTTCAGTATTATTAGCCCCTGCTTTCATCAATCCACGAGCAGTACCTGTAAGATTACCACCTCCAGCATTTGTGGCTACAACTACATCTGGATCTTTTCCTGTTTTATTTCTTATCTGCATTGTTAATTCATGACCAAGGGTCTACCCCAGCAATACCAAAAATTTCACCTTCATGAATATCTAAATTTACTCCCTTAACTACTTCTCCTGGCATATCAACATAGAATTTTTGAAGAGATAAAATTACTGGGTTTTGCGTTGGATCACTCGTATCTCTAACAAGTCTTTTAATTTTTCTACCAACCATTTTTTCAGCTATTTCAACAATTGTAATGTTTTCCGTTTTAACATTATCAACTAGTTCGCCATCTTTTAAAATTGTTACAGTATCAGCGATATTCATTACTTCATCTAATCTATGAGTTATAAATAGAATTGCAATACCTTTATCAGCCAAAATTTTCATAGCATTAAGCAAGTTTTCAGCTTCTGATTCTGTTAACACCGCAGTTGGTTCATCAAATACCATAACTTTTATGTTCTCTTTATCAATTTCTCTAGCAATTTCAACAAATTGCATATACCCAACTGGCAACCCTGCTACTTTTACATATTCTTCAATGCCAATATCAAGAGTATCTAACGCTTTACGAGCATCTTTATTCATCTGCATAAAGTCTAGAGT
>CAZOON010000293.1:0-2738 GCA_964581445.1 uncultured Halanaerobiales bacterium
AGATGAATTTATTATAATATGTCCTGATACTAATTTTAAGGGAGCAATATCTCTTGCCAATAATATTAGAAAAAAAGTGGAAAACTTCAATTTTGGTGTAAATAATATATTTACAATTAGTTTAGGTGTTACATCTTATTCAAAGGGTGATAATAATAAAGATATTATAAAAAAAGCTGATGATAATTTATATAGAGCAAAGAAAAATGGACGTAATAAAGTGAATGGAATATAAATAAAAGAATATGTTGCAAGATTATTATTAAATGGAGAAGAAAAAATTAAAGAGTTTTTTAAAAATATTTCTTTATGTTTTTAATATAATAGACAATAAAAAGGGGAATAGTATATGAAATTTGATGAGAAGTATTTTGATGAGAAGTATATTAAAAAAGTTGAGAAGCTTAAAGATAATAATATTGTTATGAGTCAAGAAATTTTTCAGTTACCTGGACAAGCTTTTCACCAGTAACTAATTAAAAAGAAAAGGGTATTTGCATACCCTAGAACTGATCCTTGGCCATAAAGGCTTTGAAACATTTTCTTTATCTGTATATTCAAAAGTCCAATAAAGCATCAGAAAATAATTTAGCATTTTCCAATGATCCAAACTCTAATTCTAATTCAGTTATTAACTGATATAAACTGCGATAGAACAGCTAATGAATGTTTATCTGGAAGATAAAAATACTGTTTTTTAATAATCATTTAAATATTATCTCATTTCTTAGATTTCCACATAAAACTCTTAATGCCCTGGCTACAGTAATTCCATCAATGGTATTCATAACTGAAATAAGATTCTCACTGTTGTATGTTTCATTCTCTGGATGGATAAGATGACAGGACGCTTTAAAATCAGGCATACAGGCAAAATAACCTAATGATGTTTTACCAAAAAGAACAGTGATAGAAGATAAACTTTCAATCCTTATCTCAATATGACTACCGTAATCTTTAAACTTAACTATCTTACCTGTCCATTTATCTTTTCTGTATGAGCATTTAAAGGTCATAGTATATCAAATCCTTAAGTATAAGAGATTTTCTCATTAACTTTTTTGAAAACATCTTCAGAAATAATAGATTTTTTAGTTTTGAAACACTCAAGTAGAGCCCCATAACAGGCCTGATTGATTTTTCGGGGAATCCCGGAAGTCATACTGTGAAGTAAGGGAAAACAATTTTCATCAATAATATCATTCTGCATGCCAGCATCATCTAACTGATAATTGACATAATCCTTCGTATCACTTAAAGAAAGGCCAGAACATTCCAGAAAAAGTGAAACCCTTTGTTTCATGGGAATAGTCATACTAAGATTAAGATTTCTGTTCAAAAGCTGAGGTAGACCGGCTAAAATCAAAGAAAAATTAGCTCCCTCATCATAAAAACTTCTTAGCTCATCGATTAACTCAATAGAAAGGCTGTGGGCTTCATCGATAATAACACAATTAAACTTACCCTGGGCATTTTCTTCATGAAAGAAATTAATAATCTGTAATTTAATATCATCAGCTAAAAAGGCAGGCTTTAAGCCCATTTTAACAGCCAATGATTTGTATAAAGCTTTTTTGTTTGGCTTTGATAATTCCAGATGAACTACCCTGTATTCTGCAGGATCCAGTTCATTAATAGCATAAAAGATAAGAGAACTCTTACCACTACCTGAGGAGCCAGTAATGACAGCTATCTGTCTAGAATTAAAAACTGTAGATAAAAACATAAGATTTTCCTCAAAAAGATTAGACTGAAAAGGCATCTTGTTTTTTTCCAGAAACGGAATTTTCTTTAACTTAAAATGTTTTGCAATAGCAGTATTAATATTTGTCATAACTTAAGCCTCCTTGGACTTTTCTAAGTAAATATTTTTAATCTGAGCCAGGTAATAGAGAAAATTATCATTGAAATCAGGTGTCTTCTCTTTAATATCATCAACAATATTGATAAGTAGATCTTTGTTAAACTCCTTAAAGGTCTGCCATAGTTCGTAGAGCTTACCTTTTTCCGCATAGGATAAAGTTTTAATACCTAATGCAGTAGAAATAATCTCAACAAATTCCCGGCGTTTTAAAACCTGAGTCTTTTCATCAGGAACAATATGCTTAGTATCATCTATTTTTGTTGTAGTTTCTCCAGTAGAATTATTAAGCTTAGCATGAAGTTCAATTTCCTGATCTAATGGTGTACTTAACTGTTCTTTAAGATAATCCTGATAATTACTCTTAATATTATCAAGATACTGTCTGCTAATAGTAGAATCAACAACTGGATCTTCTTCAATACCAGTAACTGATTTGTGTTTTTCTCTTTTTAGATCAACAATACGAGCTAAGCCATAATACTTATCCTGATAATAGACATGAACAGTATCCAGATGGAAGGGATTGTACCTGATAGCTACTCTTTTGTTAACAAGGGAACCATCAATGGCATATTCGTTACCATCAAAGGAGATAACACCATATTTGTTAACAGTTCTTTCAGCAAAATGCAAAAAGGCCTGGTCAATTTGAACAGGGGAATAATAGCGTAAACGGGTACCGGCTTTCAAAGACTTGTCCCATCTCTCATTTGGGGTAACCCCTATGGAAGAATGTATTTTATCATGGTATTCGGTCTTTAACCAGGCAGAAAAAAGATCATTAAGTTCAACAATACTGTTAACTTTGTTGTTTCTAATCTCAGTCAGAAAAGAACTTTGGACATATTGCCAGAACTTTTCTACCTTGCCTTTT
>CAZOON010000294.1:0-2732 GCA_964581445.1 uncultured Halanaerobiales bacterium
CCTTTTTTATACCCTCAAAAATCCTATTAAATCAAGGATTATATTTATGAAATTTTCTTACTTAGTAAAATTGAAATTTTATAACTATTTAAATATAATTTGTCAGAGTTAAAAATTAATCTTTGCCTGAAAAACTCAATAGGATTTTAAAACAGATTACTCGTCACAAATTCAAGCTAGCTCAACACATTAAAGTTGAAAAAACAAGAACTTTAAATCTGGTCTTCCTTAAATTATCAGACTTCAGTCAAACATTCTCTATGACCTTTAATAACATTAGATTTTATCAGAGTCAAAGCAAAAGAGAAGTATATCAACCAAGGCGTATAGAACTATACCTAATTTAAGTATATCACAGCTTTTAGCAAAGAAAAAGAAGCTTAAATTTTAAGTTTTTAAACTCTATTTAGGTTATGTTAATTTTTGATATTTATTGCATCACTAATAAAAAAAGTTAAACTAGCAGGATTTTTTTATATTTGGAGAAAATAGTATATAGTATGGAGGTAATAGATTTTATTGTATGTTACTTATTATAAAATAGATATGAAGGAGACTAAGTGATGAGGATATTAAATAAAGTTAAAAAAACATTTCATAATAAGTTTAACTATCTACAAATTATAGCCGTTTTATTTATTTTCATTGGAGGTTTATTCATAATAAATTTGGATAGAAATAATATATATCTTAATATTAAAGGAATTATGTTTATTGGACTATTATGGGCTGTAATGTTTACTCAAAGTTTGTGGAAAAAGTATTTAATGGCGATTGCTGCTTTCATTATCTATCTTTCTCTTGTATTCTTATATCCTATCCAATTTCAAGTTTGGGCACAATTTGCCTTTAATTTGCCTATTATCTTTGCATACTTATTTAAGGAAATTATTGCGCCAATTACTACAGGAATTATATTAGCTTTAGTTTTTTCAGGATACGCAAGTGTGGATCCCAATATTAGAGGCGCAATAATCGGTGTTATAACAATGGCTATTTTGTCGGCAATAGCAGCAAAATTAATTAGAATATTAATATCACAGAAAAATAAATATTATAAGATGAGTATTAGAGACGCATTAACTAATTTATATAACATAAATCATTTATTAAAACTTGGACAAAATATGGTTAATAACGATTCGAAAATTATGGCTATAATGTTAGATATAGACAATTTTAAAGATATTAATGATACTTATGGTCATCTTATAGGTAATAATATATTGATTCAAATTTCTAATTTGTTAAATGAAAAAATGAAACAATTTGAAGGTGTTGTTGGTAGATATGGTGGAGATGAATTTTTAGTGTTGCTTAAAAATTATTCAAAGACAAAAGCTAAAAAAATAAGTGGAGATTTATCAAAAAATATCCATACCACAAAATTTCTTGCTGATTCTGAACTCGATCCTATTTATATTAATATATCTATTGGCGAAGCCTACTATAATAATAATAATAATAAAACTGAAATTGAAGAAATTATAAAAAAAGCTGATAAAAATATGTATAAAAATAAGTATAAAAATAAATTATTAACCCGTAATAAAATAAATGTTTCTAACATTTATGAACAATCGCTAACAAAAAAGTATAAAAATTATCTTAATGCTATTGCGGATAAAGACATGTATACATATTTTCATTCTTACTACACAGCTCAGTGGGCAGTAAAACTAGCTAAAAAACTAAATATGGATAATAAATTTATTAATAATCTGTTTATAGCTGGATTATTCCATGATATAGGAAAAGTCCTTATTACAAATGATATAATTAGGAAACCACATAAACTTACTGATGAAGAATATAAAATAATTAAACAACATGTAAAATTATCACTAAATATATTAAAAGGAGAAAACTTTTCTGAAGTTACATTAAATGCAATAAAATATCACCATGAAAGATGGAATGGATTAGGTTATCCTTATGGAAAAAAAGCTAAAGAAGTCCCAATTGAAGGGAGAATAATGGGAATAGCTGATGCTTATTCAGCCATGACCATAAAACGTGTTTATAGAAAGTCTTTAACATCTGATGCAGCAATAAATGAACTCGTAAAAAATAGCGGTACTCAGTTTGATCCTGAACTTGTTAATGCCTTTCTAGATCTTAATTTAAAAAAAGAGTTTGTATATTAAACAATCATTCACGACACCCAAGAAAAAACCTGTTGGATTTACTCCAACAGGTTGTTACAACTTATTTATTTTCTACAAACTGAATTTTAACTCCATTCGGATCCAGCACATAAAAGAATTCTATTTGAGGATTGGGAGCAATACAACCACTTTGAATTTCAAGTCCCTTCTTTTTAAGATATTTAATCTTCTCAGCAACCGATTCAACTGCAAACCCAAGAGAAATTTAGAAATCATAATACACTTTTATATTTCATGTTATGATAATTATCAGTTTTTAATATGGTTCAATAATATTTAGATTAAGGGGTGACAAGTGTGTCAGTGACAGAGATGATTAATTGGTTAAATCAAAATTCAGGTGCCACTATTGCCATTTTAACTGCTGTATATGTAATAGCGACAATGATAATAGTTATTTATTATCATAAGACTGTGAAAGAAATGGAATATGCTAGAAAACAGGAGATAAAACCTCAAATTGCAATAAGTTTTGAAACGCGCAGAAAAGGATTACTTTGTTTAGTAATAAATAATTTTGGAGGATCTGTAGCCAAAAATTTAAAAATAGACTTATCTGATAAT
>CAZOON010000295.1:0-2730 GCA_964581445.1 uncultured Halanaerobiales bacterium
TTCTTCAAAATCTTTTAAAATATTTTTAATACTTCCTGGCAAAGAATTTATTATCTTTGCCAATCCTGTTTCCAATTCTTCTTTATATGGAAAATTATCCCCTTCAGAAGCCCGTCCTACTATAAATAAAGCCAGTGCTTCATCTTTTGTAATATCTGGCGGTGAAAAATAGTAATTTTCCATAATAACATAAGACTTTTTACCAGGATCATAATAAAACGGGATACCAAGTTCTTCCAACCATTTTTTATCTCTATGGATAGTCCTCTCTGAAACACCGAAAAGAACAGCTAAATCTCCAGCAGTCCACTTTTTATATCCGCTACTCATTAATGATAATATTTTTAGAACCCTGAATAATCTTGTTTTTTTACCCATATTTCATCTCCTGAATATGCAATTAATTATTTATTATATAATTATACCAATGTTAGTAATTTCCTTTAATATTATCTAAATTTCACCAATTACATATAGAAACATCCCGGTATTCACCGGGATTGTATTATTTATCAATAAGATTTATTAAAAAAGCAGATAATAATAGCAATACTACAGCCAGTTAAAAATAATTTTTAATAAATTTCACTGCCAGTTCCAATGAATTAGCAGGATTAACCCAAAAATCAGGGGAAAATCCTACCCCTTCCCTGAATTTAAAATCAGGATATAAACTTAAATCAGTCCCAAATGTCACCTCAAGTTTAGAGTGAGGGAGTTTACATGTACCATTATTTCCGGCGATATATATTCCAGAAGTATTTGTACCAATAAAGATAACATTATTTATTTGATTTAATAAACTAATAAAAAACTCTCCAGCAGATGATATATAAGGATCAGTTAATACAATTAATAAATTATTTATTTTTATATTTTTTGCTCCCGGATATACTAAATACCATCCATTTTTATGAATTCTTTTTAATTCATTGAGATCTATCTCGAAATTGGATATAATTTCAGGATCGTTTTCATTTAATTTCATAGTATTTAATAACATTTTGATGGATGTATTTGTTAGAAGTTGATAATTCCCACACAAATAATCTATCTTTTCTCCTGTATAATTTTCAATCCATTGTTTTGGATATTTACAACTCCCACCTGAATTTCCCCTTAAATCAAGTATAAGAAATTTATTATTTTTTAAATTGTATGCATCACTCACAAATTTTCGTAAACTATCCATATTTTTTGTGCTTTCATGAAATGTCTGTTGTTCAATAACAGTTATCTCTTTTCTTTTAAAAGAATTATACGCATTATTAAAATCAACCCCATCATAATCTGGCTCTTCTAAGACAAGACTTATATTAATTTCTTCTCCTCTTGATCTTAAACTTAAGTTTGTCTCTATTGAATTATTAACAGGTTCCTCTAGCAATTGACCTATTCTATAAACAATTTCACCTTTAAAGTTTAAAGATAGTTTCATATATTTTTCTGCTGATTCACCATTTATACTGATAAGATATGATCTTTCACCATCTAATATTGTATAATAACTATTATTATCTTTATAAAAATCATATTCTTCATTTGTATAATAATAGTGAAATTTTATATAATCTTTATGCCCAATACTAAAATGACCATCCTGAATAAAACTTAAATTTTCATAAATAATATTATTTAATCTGCTGACAGAAATTAAAGGAAAAAAACGCTCTTGACTTATTTCCTCTATAATATTACTCTTAGCCTCAAGAAATTTTTTATCTCCGCCAAAGAACTGATAGGCTGAATATCCAAATTTTAATAATTTAAATAAAAATTCTACATCTGAGATAGCATTCTTTACACTTACTATGTTTAAAAAGTTTTCTCCCTTATATTTTATTAATTCAGTCGGTATCTCATCTTCAAATTGACTAAAGTAATATACATAATTTAAAAATTCATGAAAATAATCATCATACGATTTATAGATGATCCTATTTTCATAAATTCTCTTTGCTACATTAGCTGGCAACTTATTTATATAGTTTTGCTTTTGGGCATTTATTTGTACTGGTAAAATCAAAATTAAAATAAATATGAAAAAAATAATTACTCTTTTCCTTTTCATAAAAGTTCTCCCTTTCTTTTATAAATAATATTTACTACCATTCTACCATTAAAATTATGATAAAAAATCTAATTTCTCAAGCACAATATATAAAATCTTTTTCTGCCTGACGATGATTCTTGCTTTACTCAACATCCCAACTTTTATATATTCTACTTTTCCTTTTTTATCATATAAAATTAATTCATCAATTGTTGCTAAAACATTATAAGGAAGTCCCGAATTGATTTTATCTGGATTTACATCACTTGATATTTTTTCTATTTTACCACTCAATGTACCATATTCTTTATAAGGTAATGATAATAATCTATACTTTACTTCTTGCCCCTTTTCAAGCTGACTAATATCTTCATTTCTAACTGTTATATCCATATTCAATTTTGAGTTTTTAGATGGTATTATACGTAAAACTTCTATACCAGCAGGAAGATAATCTCCTTCATTAAATTTTTGTATACTTTGAATTATTCCCCCAATAGGTGCTTTTATCTTGCTAAAATTAATTTTTTCAGTAATATCTGCAATCTCCTGTTTTAATTGAATAATCTTTTCTTTATTTTTTTCTATTTCATTTTTAATATTTAACAATATTTCACTCCTGTATTTTTTCATCTCTAACTCTGAATAATCCATAGTTGATTTGAGTTCTTCTAATT
>CAZOON010000296.1:0-2718 GCA_964581445.1 uncultured Halanaerobiales bacterium
TTTCCCTCTTTTATTTAAGATATTAAGACTTTTTATTATCATCCTAATATTTTTTTGCCAGATATGTTGACCAACATATACAAATAAGGGAACACTGTCATCCAGGTTAAAAATAGTATTTATATCCATTATAGCAAGGTCTCTTTCTTTAAGCGGAGTAAAATCACAGGCATTTTCCATGACAAAAATTTCACCCCTGTAACCATAGTCTCTAAGTGTATCAATAGCCGCTTTACTAACTGTCCAGACCTCATCAGCACTTTCATAAAAAGCTACTATCCTTTTAATTATTCTATCAACTAAAAAATCAAATTTTAAAACCTGTTTAAAGTCATCTCTGTATTTAGAATGAAAAGTAGCAATAAAAGGGACATCTAATTTATTTGCTATCTTTTTTCCAATTTTACCACTGACAAAAGGAGAATGAGCATGAATTATATCAAAATTTATTTTCTTAATTTTTTTATTAAAGTCTTTATCACAATAAGGAATACCCAATCTATAATATTTTCTACCTCGCAAGTTTAAGGATTTATAAGTAATAACGGGGAATGTATAATTATATTCAGCCTCAGGTACTACTGGGGTAATAACATAAGAAAGATTATTTCTGGTATTTAGTAATTTGGCATAATTTTTAACAACCTGAGCAACACCATCAGTTATTGGAGGAAAAGCATCACTAAATTGACCAATTATCATTTTTTTCTTTCCTTTCATTGTTTAGTCTATATTTGGTCCATATTTTTTTCTATCTCTTCTCTGGCCATTGAGTCTACTCTTTCATTATATTTATTACCAGAATGTCCCTTAACTTTTATAAACTCAAGTTCATATCTTAAAAGCAATTTATCCAATTCTATCCAGAGATCCTTATTTTTAACAGCTTTATTGCTTGAAGTCTTCCATCCCTTATTCTTCCAGGAATTTAACCATTCAGTAGCGCCTTTAATAACATAACTCGAATCTGAAAACACCTTCACCTTCGAACCATATTTAATTCTTTTTAACCCTTCAAGAACAGCCATTATTTCCATTCTGTTATTTGTTGTATCAGGCTGAAAACCTGTGATTTCAATAGTATCATCCTGATTCATAATCAGGGCAGCATATCCACCAGGACCTGGATTTCCATAACAGGAGCCATCAGTATATAATTTAATATTAAAGTCTCCTTCCTGATTTATCCAGCCGGAATTTGCTTCATCTATATTATCATTTTTATTAATATATGGTTTAATATCCAGTACCGGAGTGTTATTAAGACAATCAATTGCAAAAATAAATAATTTATCATCTTCTATTTTATTTAATTTTACTATATGAAGTCCCAGAGGATTGGGACGATGTGGGCTTCTACTGGCAAACAGTCCCACTTTACGATTATCTGGAACAAATGGTGGACTCACCATCAAATTTATCTTATGGTCAGTTTTATGTAAATAAGTAATTATATATATATAATTAAAGGAATCCAATTCCTCTAAACCCTGTACAAACTCTTGATTTATTTTTAAATAAAAATCACCATCCTTATTAGAAGGCCTGGATGGCGTATGTTGATTATAGGGAGTCATTAAAAAACCAATAGGATTAACTTTAAACATTACTCTCACTCCTGTAACATAAGTTTAATTCAATGAATATTTATTATCCTGTCCAAAACAGCTGAAATAGCCATAGTTATCCCCGTTAATTTATATATCTGAATTGTTTTTCCATTAACTCTCATTAATTCTGGTATATTATTCGAATATTTCTTTATAGACCCAACTGCTTTCCATACTAATGGCAAACTAATAAAAGGTAACAACCAAATTAAATGGTTAAAAATAGCCATAATCAAAGCAAGTGCAGCATAATTTGCTACAAATAAAGAAATATATATAATAATACCATTCTGCTGCAATAATTCAATAAAATTCATATCTTCACCTTTTACCTTAAAATAAAAACTTGGATATTTTTCAATCCATAATACATTTGTAATCAAAAATCCAAGCGGTAAAGAAATAATAATAACAGGTAAAGATAATGTATTGGCCTGTATTAAAAAAGTAGCAAGTAAAATTAATGGGCCAAATAATGTACCAAAAGTTATTTCTCCTAATCCCCTACAATTTAACTTTAATGGGGGTAAGGTATAAAATATTGCCAGTAAAATTAATGGGGTACCTATCCATATTAACTTAAATTCAATAAAAATAACAATAATAGCATTAATCAAGAATCCCAGACTTAAAAATGAAATTGCCAGTATCCTGTATAACTTTTTATTTTTTTTGATATTTATATTTTTAAAAACCCTGCTATAATTATAAAGATCAAATTCATCCTCATTTAAAAATGCAAATAAAAGATTTCTTCCGAATTCCAACATATAAACTGCAATCACTGTTAGAAAAAATCTTGATAAGCTAAAAACACCATGTAAATTAAATGCAATAGCTGCACCAACAATCATGGGTATTGTAATAATTATTAATTTATTAATATTTATTAATGCACTTATAATTTTTAATATCTTTAAAACTGATTCTTTCTTTTTCATAAACTCACCTCCTCTATGATATATATTATACTTCTATATTTTTCTAAAGATACCTTCTTAAGTATAATAATAAATTGAATAAATTTATAAAAAAATATAATATAAAATAAAAAAATCTCGGCAGCGTCCCACTCTCCCACGAAGTCACCCTCGCAGTACCATAGGCG
>CAZOON010000297.1:0-2083 GCA_964581445.1 uncultured Halanaerobiales bacterium
ACTAAAACTATCTCTGTTTCTTAACCTTTTTATCTGTGTCTTTTGATCCACATATACCAGCCAAACCTGATCTACAAGTCTATCCAGAGAAGTTTCATAAAGTAAAGGGGCAACAAGAATCACCAGCTTATATCTATCTTTATTCTTCTTTAACTTTAAGCTAATTTCTTTAAATATATGAGGATGTGTAATATTTTCCAGTATCTTTAATTTTTCTTCTTCGGCAAAAACAATTTTCCCCAATACTTTACGGTCAATTTCTTTATTTTCACCAATAATTTTTTCACCAAATTCATCAATCAGTTCTTTATATGCAGGCTTACCTTTTTTTATTATATTATGGGCTATAATATCTGCATCTATAATAAAAACTCCAGCATCTTCAAGTATCCTGCTCACAGTGCTTTTTCCACTGGCTATTCCTCCTGTCAAACCAATAATCATTAGCATCAATCCTTAATAATTAAATAATTTTAATAATCCCCAAAAATATTATTAAAATTCCAGGTACAAGTTCATAATGTAAACCTGAAAAAATATTTTTATGCAAATATTTTCCTATATAATAACCTGCTAACATAAATGATATATTCACAATACCAATAGTGAGTGGCAATATATATATAGAATAATTAACCAGGCCAGCACCCAATCCTACACCTATAGCATCAAAAGCCAGAGCAAGACCAAGAATAAATGCTTCAGTAATATCTATTGTACCAGAATGATCTATATCAACCTTAGCTGGATAATTCAATATCTGAATAATAATACCAAGTGGTTTAATCTTTAAGGTAAATAATAGTTCATTTTCATCATTCCAGGATATTTTATCTTCTTTTTTCTTATTTATAATATTTGTCAATAAGAGCCAGGCTCCTATGATTATTAGAAATAGCCCACCAATACTTGCTGCCAGATCAGGATTAAATAGCTCAGCTAGATTGGCACCTATATTCACAGTTATATACATTATTAAAGTTGATATCCCACTTATTATTAAAAGGGGGTAAAAGCCCATTTTTATCTTTCTCATCCCATAAGTAACACCAACACTAAAACCATCTAAACTTATAGCAATAGCCAGAAAAAGGATAGACCACAAATCCAATATCATAACCTCCTCTATAATATATTATAGAGAAGTTTTAAAATATCGTTAATTAATTCTGGCAGTGAGAACAATAATAAGAGGAGCGTCCTGCAATTTTATCTTTAATAATTTTATGATCACATCTTAAACATTTCTCACCTTCACGCTGATAAACCTTCAACTTATGTTGAAATGATCCTTTTTCTCCAATAGCATTAACATAATCACTAAAGCTTGTCCCTCCATATTGAATACCTTCTTTTAAAAGTTTCTTAATAGCATAAAATAATCTCTCTATTTCAACATCTTTAAGCATATCTGCCCTGCGATCAGGTTTTATTCCCGCTTCATGTAAAGATTCATCAGTATAAATATTGCCCATACCGGCCAGAAATTTTTGATTAAGCAAAAGTGCTTTAATTTTTGCCTTCCTGCTTGAAAGAGCTTCCTTAAATTTTTTTAATGTAAATTCCTTTGATAATGGCTCTGGCCCAAGTTTATTTAAACCACCAGCATTTTCCCATTCATCATCATTAATTAAATAAACCCGGCCAAATTTTCTAATATTGTTAAAACGAAGTTCATTTTTATCATCAAATTTAAAGATAATATGGGTATGTTTATCAATATTGTCACTACTATTCTTTATCAATAATTTCCCAGTCATTCTCAGGTGAATAACCATTATTTTACTACCATCAAGTTTAAATAAGATGTATTTTCCCCTTCTATAAATATCAAAAATTACTCTATTATTAATTTCTTTAATAAAATCTTCAATATCAGGGTAGGCAATTATCATCTCACAATTAATAAGTACTTCAATTATCTTTTTACCAATTATCTCTTTTTTTAAACCCTTAACAATAGTCTCCACCTCAGGTAATTCAGGCATTATTCCACCTCATATTCTTCTTTATCCCGCCAGTTTTCAACTATCTGCAGACCAACAATCAAAGGAAAATTTAAAGAAACAGTTTTCTCCATTTT
>CAZOON010000297.1:2093-2708 GCA_964581445.1 uncultured Halanaerobiales bacterium
ATCGTATTTTATCCGGTCCTCTTTGTATCCTTTAGTTTTCTCCATTTTATTTTTCAATAAAACGACTAGCTCTGCAACTAGTTTTCTATTAGCTTCAAGCACCAGCTCATCATGTACCTGAAGTAATATATTAACCTCATAATTAGTTTCAAGTAAAGCATTATAAACATCTATCATAGCTTTTTTCATAATATCAGCTGCAGTTCCCTGTATTGGTGTATTTATAGCAATCCTTTCGGCAAATGACCTCTTATGAAAATTTTTGCTGTTTATTTCTGGTATATATCTTCTTCTTCTAAATAGGGTTTCAACATAAGTATTTTTCTTTGTATCAGCAATTATTTTATCCATATATTCTTTTACACCGGGAAATTTATTAAAATACCTTTCTATGTAATTATCTGCTTCTTTTCTGGAAATATCAAGATCCTGTGCCAATCCATAAGAACTCATCCCATAGGCAAGTCCAAAATTAATAACCTTGGCGTGCCTTCGCTGACCCGGTGTAACTTCTTCTTTTTTTACCTCAAAAACCTCGGCCGCAGTCTCTGTATGGATATCCAACTTCTTATTAAATGCCTGCTTTAAATTCTGGTCCTCGCTGATATGAGCTAA
>CAZOON010000298.1:0-2700 GCA_964581445.1 uncultured Halanaerobiales bacterium
TTGTGTTACATATACCTGCGTGTGCACAACCACTTATAACAATAAGTCCTTTTTCGGATTTAATTGCAAGAGCAGAATCATCATTTACAAAATCTTCACTTCCATCTTCTTTTACAAAATTAGTTTTTTGGGATTCGAACTCAGTAACTCTTGGTATATTACCTAAAAAGATAATATTTTCAGAAATCATATAAGGCTCACGGGTTAAACAAAGTTCAAATTTTTCTTTAGCTTCTTCAATATCAAAGGATAATCCAATATAAGCACCTGTTTTTCTATATCTTTTTATAAATGCACTTGGATGACATATTAATTTTTTCTTTTCTTTTAAATATGCAAGTCCATCGCCATGATCCCAGTGTCCATGACTTAATATATAGTAATTTACTGAAGAAAGATCTATTCCTAATTTTTTAGCATTTTTAAGAAATAGATCTGAATTACCAAAATCAAAGAGTATATTTTTATAATCATGTTTTATTAAAAGTGATAATCCCCATTCTGCAGAAAAATCTTTTGAAGCATGATTATCAGTTAATACATAAATTTTCATTATATTTACCTCCCATATATATAATAATAAAAACTTCACTTCTATTAGCCCTTCACTAAATAGGTGTGAAGTTATTTGTATTTACTAACATTATTTAAAAACTAAATATTTTTTGATAAATTAACTATTTTTTAATAATGGTTTTATACCACCTTCATTTAAAATATTTAATATCCTTTCTGATAAATGTTCACCTTTTAATTCTTTTTTATTGTTAATATTATAGATTGAACCTGTTTTAAGATTAACTTTTAAAATATCATTTTCTTTTACTTCTCTAGTTATTCCCGGACATATTAATACAGGTAATCCAAGATTAATACAGTTTCTGAAAAATATTCTTGCAAATGATTCTGCAATAATAGTATTGACACCAGCTTTCTTTAAAGTAATAACTGCATGTTCGCGGCTAGAGCCACAGCCAAAATTATTCCCTGCAACAATAAGATCTCCTTTATTAACTTTTTTAACAAATTCAGGGTCTACACCTTCCATAGCATGTTTGGCTATCTCTTTATGTTCTGTTAATTCCAGATAACGCCCGGGATATATTTGATCTGTATCTATATTATCACCAAATTTAAATACTTTTCCTTTAATCTTCAACTTTAATACCTCCTTCTATTTATAAGCAAGTTTACCCCGTAAAGCACTATAAGCAGCAACATAAGGGGATGCACTATAAATATTGGCCTCTGTGCTTCCCATTCTCCCCGGGAAATTCCGACTTGAAGTAGTAACACAGGTTTCACCGGCAGCAATTACACCCTGATGAGCACCAAGACAGGGACCACAGCCTGGTGCAGATATTGTTGCACCACTTTCTATTAATGACTGTATATATCCTTTTTCTATAGATTTTTTGTAAACTTCTTTAGAGGCAGGTATTACAATAAGACGAACATTTTCTGATATTTTTTTACCTGATAATATATTAGCAGCTACAGAAATGTCATTTACTCTCCCACCAGTACAGGTACCTATAAATACCTGGTCAACCTTCACATCTTCAATATTTTTAACATAATCTACATTATCAATACTGTGTGGTTTAGCAGCTACCGGCTCAAGGTTTGATATATCATAATTATAATTATTAGCAAATTTGTAATTTTTGTCGGTTTCTGGTATTGTGTAATCCCTTTTCACACGTTGTTTAAGATAATTAAGTGTTATATCGTCTGGTTGAATATAAGAAGTTTTAGCTCCCATTTCAACAGTCATGTTGCAGAGGGCCATTCTTTCATCAACTGGCAGTTCTTCTATTACTGAGCCTGTAAATTCTATCGCTTTATATACTGCTGCTGATTGTCCAAGGTCTCCTAAAATATGAAGTATTATGTCTTTAGCCATAACACCAGATTTTAATTTACCGTTAATTTCAATTTTTATTACTTCAGGTACTTTTAACCATAGTTTACCAGAAATAAGAATTGTAGCAAGATCAGTAGCACCTACACCTGTACCAAATGCTCCAAACGCTCCGTGAGTTGTTGTGTGTGAGTCTGTAGCCACCAGTATCATACCAGGGAAAACAAGGCCAGCTTCTGGAAGAACCTGATGACATACTCCTTCATTTATATCAAAAAGATTTTTTATACCCTGTTTTCTGCAAAATTCCCTCATTTTTTTATGATTATCTGCCGCTTTAATTGTAGGAGATGGGCTATAATGGTCAAATACAAATGAAACTTTATCCGGGTTCCACACTTTATAACCGTTCATTTCATAGAAAGATTTAATGACCTGAAGATATAAGTCATTAATTTCAACAAAATCAACATTAGCAGTAACGATATTACTGGATGAGACTTCATCATTTCCAGAGGCTCTTGCCAGGATTTTTTCTACGGCATGCATTAAAATCACCCCTTATTCAGACATTATTTTTTTGGCATTTTCCAGTTCTGTATCATAATCCAGTTCAATTCTGGCTACACCTGTATTGCGAGCAGCTATTGCTACTGCTGCTGCTACAGCGGGGCCAACTCTCTTATCAAAGGCTTTAGGGATTACATAATCTGCTGCCAGTTCTTCTGGTGAAATTAATTCTGCCAGTGCATATGAAGCTGCTTTTTTCATTTCTTCATTTATTTCCTTTGCCCTGACATCCAGTGCTCCACGAAATATACCTGGGAATGCAAGTA
>CAZOON010000299.1:0-2687 GCA_964581445.1 uncultured Halanaerobiales bacterium
GAATTAATGCCAGGGAGAAAAAGCACTAAGATTTACATAGTATCCATAATAGCATTTCTAATTTTTTTAGTATCAATGCGTATTGGTAGATATAAAATTACACTAAAGGAAATATTCCAGATGCTTTTTGCTTTTTCTGATATTGATTTTAGTAGTCCAGAGGCCTCGGTTTTTTTCTATATTAGACTGCCAAGAATTTTTTTAGCAATGATGGTAGGGGCTGCACTTTCAGCTTCAGGGAGTCTTTTCCAGGGGATTTTTCGCAATCCCCTGGTTTCTCCTGATATTCTGGGTGTAACTTCTGGCTGTAGTTTCGGGGCAGCACTTGGAATATTATTACCGGGTGATAATTTTTATATGATTGGAATACTCGCCTTTGTTTTTGGCTTAACTGCAATGTTATTGGCCTATGGTATTTCTGGTGCTGGTAAAAGCCGTTCAATCTTAATGTTAATCCTTGGTGGTATTATAGTATCGGCATTTTTTTCTGCAGCCCTTTCATTAATGAAATATATTGCTGATCCTCTTGAAGAGCTACCTGCAATAGTTTTCTGGATAATGGGCGGATTTTACCGGGCAAACTGGTATGATGTTATCAATGTTGCTTTTTTTATTATTCCCGGAATTATAATTTTAATTTTATTATCCTGGAGGATTAATCTTATATCTATTGGTGATGAAGAGGCCAGTTCACTTGGAATTAATGTGGAGAGACTAAGATTTTTTTTGATCACAGTGGCAACTTTTATGGTGGCTGCAAGTGTTAGTGTGACAGGAACTATAAGCTGGGTGGGGCTGGTAATTCCCCATATTTCAAGGCTGATAATAGGTTCTGATCACAAATATTCCTTAGCTCTATCAGCAATAATTGGTGCAGCTTTTGTCATGTTAATGGATAATTTAGCAAGATCTATAATTAGCTCAGAGATTCCTATTAGTATCCTGACTGCTGCCCTTGGTGCACCATTTTTTGCCTATTTATTAATAAAAAACAAAGAAAATCTCTGGAAGCAGGGTTGATTATGATAGAAGTAAAAGATCTATTTTTTTCATATAAAAATAAAGAAGTAATAAAGGATATAAATCTAAAACTGAACTCAGGTCTAGTTTATTGTCTTTTGGGAAAAAATGGCTCTGGAAAAACTACATTATTACGTCTTTTAGCGGGCTTGCTTGAGCCTGACCTTGGTTATATTAGCCTATATGGAGATGATATTAGGACTATTAATAGAAAAAAGATTGCTGAAATAATCAGTTATGTTCCTCAGGGACATGAAGCATATTTTCCTTATTCAGTTATAGACATGGTGGTAATGGGGCGGGCACCCTATCTTGATATTTTTTCGCGTCCTCAAAAAGAGGATTACCAGAAAGCAGATGAGGTATTATGTCGTCTGGGAATAATGGGCCTTCGGAATAGAAATTATATTGAACTAAGTGGTGGTGAAAAAAGACTTGTTTTTATTGCCAGGGCTTTAGTTCAGGAAACAGACTATATTTTTCTGGATGAGCCTACAGCAAATCTTGATTTTTCAAATCAAAAAATGATAACTGATATCTTAAAAAATATATCCCGTCAGCGTGAAAGGGGTGTTATAGTTTCTTTACATGACCCCAATCTTGTTTCTGCTTTTTCTGATGAGGTTATTTTGATGAAATCTGGTAAAATAATCAATCAAGGAGTAATTAAAGAAATAATGAATGAAAATAATTTAATAAAAACATATGATATAGATATTGAAATGATTAATTATTCAGAGGAAAGAAGAATATTTTTTAGTTCCTAAAAGGGGATGAGAAGATGATATATAATAAAATTTTAAATTTAGCAAATAATAAGCTTAAGGAAAGGAAAATAGTAGAAGTTATTATTGGAGCTGAGATGCTTGGAGTTGTTCTGGATGACGGTTCTGCTGGTGTTTCCTATGTTTTGAGTAATGAGGTAAAAAGTGGTTGTTTATCAATACCCGAGGCCGGTCAACTTGAAGGCAGGGAAGCCCTGGAAATAGCCCAGTGGTTTATTGATAGTAAAAATATTATCAAAAGTTCTCTGGGATTGGCTGTTATTAATGCCTCTATTGATATGAATAAAATCTCAAATTATGAAAATAAAGATGCAGGCCTGGCGGTGGATATTAATAAAGAGGATATAGTAACAATGGTAGGGTTTATTAAACCTATTATTGATATGATTGAGGACAAATGCAAGAAAATTAAAATCTATGATAGAGGAAAAGAAGGTGAAGGATTTAATTCTTCTGAAGCAAATATAGATATTATTAAAAAGAGTGATATAATGTATATAACCTCTACTAGCCTTATAAATCATACCCTGCATGAAATAATTGAGCATGCAGAAAATACGAGAGAAATTATTCTTACAGGACCCAGTACACCTTTAATGCCAGAGGCATTCAGGGATACAGCGATTACAAAGTTAGCGGGTATGAAATGGCTTCCTGAAAACAATTCAAAGTTATTAAAAATTATCGCCCAGGCTGGTGGTATGAAACAATTTGCTCATCTGGGAGAAAAGATAAGTTTACAGGTGTAATAAATTCTAATCATGATTATAAAAAATGCAATTGACAGGGTTTTAATAATATGGTATTATAGATGAAAATGAAAATCACTCTCATTTAACTCTGGGCATGAATATATTTTTTTGCCATTGATTGATAATGATT
>CAZOON010000300.1:0-2677 GCA_964581445.1 uncultured Halanaerobiales bacterium
TCGTGAGGGTGGGCATACTGTTGGCGCCGGCGTAGTTACTGAAATTATCGAGTAACGGAAAAATAGAGGAGCTCCTCTCCTCTCTTTTTCTTTGTTTCTCAGGCCAGAAGGAGGGAAAAACATGGCGAAACATCAAAAGATAAGAATTAGATTAAAGGCATATGAACATGAGTTGTTAGATCAATCAGCAGAGAAGATAGTTTCTACTGCAGAAAGAACAGGTGCTGAGGTTTCGGGACCAGTTCCATTACCAACTGAAAAAGAGATTTTTACTGTATTACGCTCACCCCATGTTCATAAAGATTCACGTGAGCAATTTGAAATGAGAACTCATAAGAGATTGATAGATATAATGGATCCGACCTCTAAAACAGTTGATGCGTTAATGAGATTAGATCTTCCCGCAGGAGTAAATATAGAGATTAAATTATAATTGACAGGAGGTGTAATAGTCATGGCTCGAGCAATTATAGGCAAGAAATTAGGCATGACTCAGGTTTTTAAAGATGATGGTAAATTTTTACCAGTAACAGTTGTTAAGGCGGGCCCCTGTGTAGTTACCAGAACAAAAGTTCTTGAAAGCGATGGATATCAGGCTGTACAATTGGGTTTTGAAGATATAAAAGAATATAAATTGAATAAACCTGAGTTGGGAGTTTTTAAAAAGAATGATATATCTCCAAAAAGATATTTAAAAGAATTTAGGACCCTGGAAGATGATCTTAATCACGGGGATGAAATTACAGTTGAACAGTTTGAAGTGGGTGAAAAAATTGATGTTACAGGTACTTCCAAAGGGAAGGGATTTGCCGGTAATATTAAACGATGGAATCAACATGCGGGGCCTAAAACACATGGCTCACATTTTCACCGTGCACCGGGTTCTATAGGTGCAGTAGATGCTTCCCGGGTATTTAAAGGACAGAAATTACCTGGAAGAATGGGAAGTAATAAAACTACTATTAAAAATCTTGAAATTGTTGATATCAGAAAAGATGAAAATATATTATTAATTCATGGTTCTATTCCTGGACCAGATAAAGGTATAGTTTACATTAAAACAGTTGATTAGGAAGGAGGATTAAGATGCCACAGGTCAAAAAATACAATTCTTCTGGTAATGAGATTGGAGATTTTGAGCTTGATGAAAAACTTTTTAATGAAGAAATAAATGAAAGTGTTATTCATCAGGTTGTTTATTCACAGCTTGCGTCATATAGAAAAGGTACTTCTTCTACAAAAACTAGAAGTGAAGTAAATGGTGGAGGACGTAAACCCTGGAGACAAAAAGGTACTGGTCGTGCTAGACATGGTAGTATTCGTTCACCATTATGGGTTGGTGGTGGTATTGTATTTGGGCCAAAACCACGCTCCTATAATAAAAAAGTATCTAAAAAAGTAAAGAAACTGGCTTTACGTTCCATTTTAAGTGATAAAGTTAGAAATGAAGAACTAATAATTATAGATGAATTTGCTTTTGATAAACCAAAAACAAAACTGGCAGTAAATTTGCTTGAAAATCTTGATATGAAAGATAAGAAAGTATTAATTATCCTTCCCGGAAAAGATAAAAACACATTTCTTTCTATCAGAAATATTCCGGGAGTAAAAACGTTGTTAGTTAATCATCTAAATGCTTATGACCTTCTAGATAATGAGATGATAATTATTAAAGAAGATGCCCTTAATAAAGTTGAGGAGGTGCTGGCAGGATGATTGAAGATAAAAGTCGGGATATTATTATTTCACCAATAATTTCTGAGAAAAGTATGGGTTTAATTGAAGATAATAATACCTATACATTTAAAGTTAATAAAAGTGCAAACAAAATTGAAATTAAAAAGGCAGTTGAGGAAATTTTTAAGGTTAAGGTTTTAAAGGTAAATACTATGAAAGTTAGAGGAAAGTCTAGAAGAATGGGTGTTCATCAAGGAAGAACCCCTGATTGGAAAAAAGCCATGATTAAGCTTTCAAAAGATGATAAGATTGAAATTATTGAAGGTATGTAATCTGATATAAAAGGAGGGATACAGATGGCTATCAAAAAATTTAAGCCGACAACTCCATCCAGACGTTATATGACAGTATCTGGTTTTGAAGAAATTACAAAAAAGGAGCCAGAAAAGAGCTTGCTAGCTGCAAAGAAAAGGACTGGTGGGCGTAATGTTAATGGAAGAATTACTTCAAGACGTCGTGGTGGAGGACATAAAAAACGCTATCGTATTATAGATTTTAAAAGAGATAAAGATGGTATCCCAGCAAGGGTAGCAAGTATTGAATATGATCCAAATAGATCTGCCAGGATTGCACTTATGAATTATTTAGATGGTGAAAAAAGATATATACTTGCACCTGATAAAATAAAAGTTGGAGATACTCTGGAATCTGGCGTAAATGCTGATATAAAACCCGGAAACGCTTTAAAACTTAAAGATATTCCTGTAGGTACAATTGTTCATAATGTTGAGCTACAACCAGGTAAGGGAGGCCAAATCGCTCGGTCAGCAGGTACTATGGCCCAATTACTTGCGAAAGAGAATAAGTATGCTCATTTAAAGATGCCTTCAGGTGAAGTAAGGTTATTAAGAAAGGATTGTAAGGCAACTATTGGTCAAGTTGGAAATATTAATCATGAAAATATAGACATTGGTAAAGCGGGAAGAAGTAGATGGTTAGG
>CAZOON010000301.1:0-2667 GCA_964581445.1 uncultured Halanaerobiales bacterium
CTAATCCGCTGCAAAAGTTGTAAAGCAGCTGACCTTTTGGGGATAATAATTGGCTCACTTTTCCCGGGAAGAAAAACCTCTTCTTCCTTTTTTGCCAGACCAATAATTTCCTGTTCAGCCAGACCCAGATCACAAAGAACTTCATAAGCAGCATTTAACTGTCCCTTTCCTCCATCAATTAGTATCAAATCAGGTAGAGCCCTTTCTTCTCGCAAAAGACGGCTATATCGCCTCCTTACAACTTCTTTCATACTCGCAAAATCATCCGGTCCTTCAACTGTTTTAATTTTAAATTTACGATAATCAGAGCGGGATGAGCTACCATCTTTAAACACAACCATTGAAGCAACTGAATCAGTTCCCTGAATATTAGAAATATCAAAACCCTCGATTACTATAGGGGTTTTATTTAAATCCAGATAATCTTTTAAATCTTTAACTGCCTGCACAGTTCTTTTCTTCATATATTTTTCTTTTATCTCTTCTTTTTTTAAATTTTGGCTGGCATTTTTCTCAGCCATCTCAATTAGTCTTTTTTTCCTGCCGCGGAGTGGCAGTTGAATCATTACCTTTTTCCCCTTTTTTTGTCTTAATCTTTCCAGTAATATATCTCTATTTTCTATATTTTTATTAATCAATATTTCATCCGGGATCTGCGGTGCCTGCTCATAATATTGCTGTAAAAATGAAGATAATATTAAACTTTCCTCCTCTGTTTCAATACCTTCCAGAGGAAAATATTCATAACCTATTAATCTTCCATTTCTAATTAAAAGCAATTGCACCCCGGCCATATCATTCTCATTAACTATCAGGGCAATAACATCCTGATTCTCATTATTTCCACTCATAACCTTTTGCTGTCTGGATATTTCCTTTAAAGCCTGCATCTGGTCTCTTAACCTGGCCGCTTTTTCAAACTTCTGCTTTTGAGAAGCTTCATACATCCTATTTTCAACCTCTTTTATCAATTGTTCCTGCTGACCTGACAAAAAAAGACAGACCCGAGCAACAAGTTCATTATAATCCTCACTAGATATTTGACCAATACAGGGACCCAGACACTTATCTATATAATAATTTAGACAGGGTCTGTCTTCAGGATCACCTGCCTTTAGATCTTTTTTGCATCTGCGCAAAGAAAATAAGTCAACCAGTACATTTATAGTCTTATATATTGCATCAACATTTGCAAAAGGACCATAATATTTACTGCCATCCTTTTCAAGCAATCTGCTTTTATATATTCTTGGAAAGTCTTCAGCTACAGTTACTTTAATGTAGGGATAACTCTTATCATCCTTTAATCTTATATTAAAATGGGGCTGATACTTTTTGATTAGATTGGCTTCAAGTATATAAGCTTCAACCTCAGTGTCTGTTACTATATAATCAAAATCATCTATATAATCAAGCATAACGCGGGTCTTATAAGTATGGTTACCCTTACAGAAATATGACCTGACCCTTCTTCGCAGGGAAACAGCCTTTCCAACATAGATAACCTCCCCGCTTATATTTTTCATTAAATAAACACCGGGTCTATCAGGTAATTCTTTTAATTGGGCTTCAATTTGTTCCTCCATGTTATTGACCCTCCTCGGGGCAAGCCCACAAGGATTCCTGCTTCTTAGAACTTGTAATCCACCATCTCCACAGGCTTAAAATCCTGTTAGCCCAACAGTATATCCTCTAACTTACCTTTTGTATTTTAAACCTTCATCTAAGATATTTTTGCTTGCATTTATTTAAAATTAATCTGTTCTGTAATTCCATTTATTTGACACCCCATTTTTACCATAAAAAATCAACACTTTAAAGCTTTTTATAAATTTCCTTTACATAACTTTCTACTTTCCTGAGATCTCTATTAATGGTTTCCCATACTATCTCCAAATCAATACCATCATACTGATGAATTAAAACATCACGCATTTTAGTCATTTCACTCCAGTTTATATCTGGATAAGTATTAATAAAATTTTGAGATAATCTTTTAGTAGCTTCACCTAATATTTCTAGTCTATGAACAACTAAATCCTGTTTTTCCTGGCTGGTTAAAAAATCATATTTAGATAGACCTGCTGTATAACGATTTATTAAGTCAATACAATAAATTATATCTTCTATAGCTTTTTTATCTCTATTTATCATATAATAACCACGTGTTCTTTTAAAACACGATCCTTAAAATCTTCATCTTTTGAATAATCTAAACCGTTATATGTTAACACATCAACTTTTTTTTTCAGAGCCTTTTCCAATTCTATTTTAATACCAGCCAGTTCAAAGAGACTTTTTCTAGCAGGTTCAACCAGTAGATCAATATCGCTATTTTCATCAGCATCTCCCCGGGCATATGAACCAAAAATAGCTGCTTTTGAAACATTCTTCTCTTTTAATACTTTTTCAATCTGTTTTTTCATATTCTCACTTAACTTCACTATTCTCAACTCCTTTAAAATAATCAAGTATTAATGCTTATTATCAAATTGAAATAACTCTCTCAGTAATTTTTGTAACCTTTCTTTATTTTTAAATTTAGACATTAATCCAAAAATTCCTGTCTATTTCAAGAAAAATTAGGGTTATTACCCTTCAGAACCTTACGCAAAAATTTGCCTGTATATGAACTTTTTACTTCCGCTACCTCTTCCGGGCTACCAC
>CAZOON010000302.1:0-2652 GCA_964581445.1 uncultured Halanaerobiales bacterium
CCGCTTGCCAGACAAAAGATATCAAGAAAACTCAGCTCTTTTTTGAGATTTTTAATCAGTTTATAACACCTATAAGGAGTTAATAAACCGGCCATATCTTTTAAACATATTGAATCTGCCCCTATTTCTTGTAAAGACCTTGCTGTATCAACATAATGGTCAATATTATGGATAGGGCTTGTAGTATAGACGATTGTACCCTGGGCATGAGCACCGTATTTATTTGTATATTGTATGGATTTTTGTATATTTCTAATATCATTTAAAGCATCAAAAATTCTTATTATACTGATACCATTATCTATTGACCTGGCAATAAATTTTTCCAGAACATCATCAGGATAATGCTTATATCCCAGTATATTCTGGCCACGTAACAGCATCTGGAGGGGAGTGTTTTTCACTCTCATATTTATCTTACTTAATCTAAGCCAGGGATCTTCATCTAGATATCTAAGACAACTGTCAAAGGTTGCCCCACCCCACATCTCTATAGAGTGATAACCAATATTATCCATCTTTTCCAGTGCTGGCAGGATATCTTCAATTTTCATTCTTGTTGCAATTAATGATTGCTGTCCATCTCTAAGTATGGTTTCCGTAAATTTTATCATAATAAAAACTCCTATCCTATTAATGCCAGTAAAACTAAGTCTATTATGGACACTGCTGAAACACCGGCTAATTCAAATAAGAGGATTTATAATATGTTTCATAATTATCAGTGCTCACCATCTTCTTTAATAAACAATAGATTATCATTACGTTTACAATTATCACCAATGGTTGCAGATATTTTTGTAATAACACCTGATACATGTGCATTAATTTCTGTTTCCATTTTCATTGCTTCTATAGTAATTAAAACATCACCTTTTTTTACTTCTATACCTTCTTCTGTATTTATTGATAATACTTTTCCTGACATGGGTGCTAATAATGGCGTAATGTTACTGGCCTGAGGATAAGTACTGGCAATGTTATTTTGTAAAGAATTATTATCTTTATTTTCTGTAGATAGTTTATCAGGTATGCTTTTAGAGGCTATTAAGCTATCTTCTGATTTTTCATCAGTTTCTTTTATAAATACCTCATATTTATTATTATTTACCTGAACTATATATCTTTTCATTGTGTAGATTCCCCCAGCTTTCGTATAATAATTTGATTATTGTTTTTGTTGTTACAACAGTAATGATTAATTACTGTCATAACAACAACTAATTCTTCTTCATTTATATTATTAATGTATATATCACTATCATATTTTTTACTGTTATAAGCAACAATATATTTAAAAAGTGACAAAATAAAAGATATAAATAAGAGAAATCCAAACACAACACCCATACCCAGTAAACTAATTATAAATATTTTTAACATAAGTAAGGGTTCTCCTTCCTATTTAATCACCGGTACTGTCAGGCTCCCCTGGGGCATAATTATTGCTTTATAATTACCTTCATATTTTTTCTCTACATAGTCTAAAGCATCAGCCAGCGTTGCTATTTTTTTTGCAAAAAGCATTTCTGTAGTTTCTTCACTTAGTGCAGATATTAATATAATTTCTTTATTCTGGGCTACCTTACTTATCGCAAAGGCTTTATGGCCTCCAAGTATAAATTTTTCTTTTATCCTCTTTACATTATCTGCTGGTTCTTCAGCTTCTTTCATCCAGTCAGCAAAGATTTTTTCTCCCAGACCGGCCCGACATTCTGCCAGTAAAATAATTGTACCTCCATCTTTTGTGGCATGGTCAGCATGGTCCAGGGCCTTTTGTGTTTGATATACATTAATATCACGGGGATAACCTCCCGGACTGACTATTGTTACATCTGCTTTGCTTTCAATCCCAACATGATACATGGCAGCTGAGGCATCTATACCTGCATACCAGGCTTCTTCCAGGTCTCCGGCAACAACTTTTACTATATCTCTTTTACTATTGGTAACAACATTAAGAATGTATTTCACATTCATCTTACGGGCAGCTTCCATCATTTCCAGACTAACAGGGTTTTCTTTTATATCAGGTAAATGCCCCATTAAGTCAACCATACGGGAGTGATTAAATTCAATGGTTTCTCTGCCAGAAACACCGGGTAGAATAGATTTTCTTCCCCCGGAAAAACCGGCAAAATAGTGGGGTAAAATTACACCGGTAAGGATTATAAAATCTGCTTCATCAACTTCCCTATTAACATAAAATTTATTGCCTGAGGATAATTCACCTTTATAAACCAGGTCTTTATCGGCATCATGAGATACAAAACGATAACTATTCACCAGTTCTTCTCCAAATATTTCTATGTTCTGCTCTTTTGTATGAGGATCATGGATACCGGTAGCTATATAAAAAGTTATTTGTTCCTTTTTTATACCAGACTTATGTAGTTCCTCCAGTAAAGGTGGTAACATATAATTATATGGTGTAGGTCTACTTATATCATTTACAATAATTGCTATATTTTTTGGTTTTTCTTCTGCTACAAGTTTATTTAAAGGGGGTGTGCCCAATGAGTTATCGATGCTTCTCTTAACTTCTGCCAGTGAATCAGCAAGCCCTTCCTTTTCACTGGCTGTTATTATATCTAAAATCTTATCCTCAGTAAGTGAATATTCAATTTCCCTGTCTCCGTATTTTAATTTCAT
>CAZOON010000303.1:0-2644 GCA_964581445.1 uncultured Halanaerobiales bacterium
ATACTCTATTTATTTAAATAAGGAGGAGAAATATCACGGTGAAATCCGGATTTCCTTACCCCGGGATTTATTAACAAAAGGTTATAACGTTTTGGAATTAAAAACCTATGATAGGCTTAGTGATGAGCCCTGTACTGACGATATAAATTATGCTAACTGGATATGTTTTCATAATGATACATTTATCAGTCTTGAATATTATAATCGTCTGGATGGTGTGGAATTATTAGATTATCCCTATCCCTTCTATAAATATAATGAAAAACTGCGTAATACCATTATATTATTACCAGAAAAAATTAATAAAGAGATAGTTAAATCACTTATGCTGTTCAGTGCAGATATGGGTATGAAGGATAGATATAGTATTCTTGGGATTAAAACATTTAAAACAAATGAAAACATTAATTTAAAAAGGGATAATATTATATATATATCTCATAAAGATAATATCGCAGAGGAATTTAAAATGTTACTTAGTAAAGAAGAATTGGCATCACTTGAAGATAAAACTTTGTTAAAAGAATTAATATCACCATTTAATAGGGATAAGAAAGTGCTTATGATTGTTTATGATAATAAAGAATCTTTGATTAAAGCTATTCGGGCATTATCTAAAAAAGAGCTGGTTTATCAGATGGATGAAGAAAGTCAGTTGATTGATGATAAGCTGCAGATATTGGAGGATAAAAGTAATTATAGAATAAAAAACAGAAAGTATTTAAGTGACCTGGGTTATGATAATGTATTTCTACAGGGGGCTTTTATTCAGCAGACAAATTTTAATATTTCTCTGGCAGCCAATAAAAAAATAAAGAATGAAGCAGTTCTTTATTTAAAGACACGCTATTCAAAGGCACTTGATTTTGAATATTCATTGTTAACTATCTATATCAATAATATACCCATAACCAGTACAAAATTAAAACCTGAAAATGCTGATGATTTTCTTTATTCTGTCAGGATACCGGCTGAGCTTCTAGAAGAAGACTACCTTAACTTAAAGGTATCTTTTAATCTGAGATTACATGATATGTACTGTAGAAGAAGAGAAGAATACAGTGCCTGGGCCTTTATTTCTTCTGATTCATATTTTTATCTCCCGGAAGAAAGGTTGCAAAAGCATTATCTTGAAGATTATCCGGCTCCCTTTGTTAGTGATGATAAATTTAATAATCTTAGGGTATTATTACCTGATAAATTGAGTGGAGATGACTTGAAAAATCTCTCAAATATTTTTTCTTATCTTGGTCAAAATTTACAAACATTAAATGGAGTGGAATTTGAATTTGCTTCAAATTATTCCTTCGGCAAAGAGGACCATAATTTGATTATTTATGGGAGTGCAGCTCAAAATGAATTAATAAAAAAATATAATAAGTGTTTACACTTTAAATTTGACCCTGAATTTAAAAAATTTGTATCCAACGATAAATTTACCCTTCTGGAGGACTATAATCAGGAATTGGCTTCTATTCAATTAATTAAAGCAAGTGAGGGTGGGAATAAGATATTATTTATTACCGGTACAAATGCTGAAGCACTCGACTGGGCTTCACGTTATTTATATGATTTTGCCAGATTGCTGGAGTTATCAGGAGATGCTATGTTGATTGATAAACATGGACACAGTCATTCCAGATATTTTACCCGGGATGAAGAGAGTAGACTGGATAGACTTCAGGAGCGTGTAGGTATTGAACAAAAATTTACCTTTACCAGCAAGACCAGAAATTATCTAATCTTTATTGGCATCTTGCTTGTGATAATTGTAATCAGTATATTATTATTAAGGAGAAGGAACTAGATTCATTTATTTCTTGCATAACGAATTAGAGAATGCTATAATATACAAAGAATTATATCCATGCTCTGTAAAAGGGGCCGTTAGACCGTGTGGAGGGGGTGAAAGATATGGAAAGAATCCGTGATTATGAGACAACATTTATCCTCAATCCTGATATGGATGAAGAGGACCGTGATAGTTTAATGGAAAGAATTAATGGTATTATCACAGATAATGGTGGTGAAATAAGCGATACAGATGTCTGGGGTATGAGAAAACTTGCCTATGAGATTAATGACTACACAAATGGTTTTTATACAGTTATTAGTTTTTCTGGTAATGCTGATTTAGTCAATGAACTGGAGAGAAATTTCAAGCTTATTTCTGATGTTTTACGTTATCTAATAATTAGAGTGGAAGACTAAGGTGGTGAGCTTAAGATGTTAAACAGAATTGTTTTAATTGGAAGATTGGTCAGAGACCCGGAATTACGCTATACAAGTAGTGGAGTACCGGTAAGTAATTTTACACTTGCTGTGGAGAGGAATTTCACCAACCAGCAGGGTGAAAGGGATGTTGATTTTATTAAAGTTGTCACCTGGCGCAAACTTGCTGAAACCTGTGCTCATCATTTAAATAAAGGTCGTCTTGTTAATGTTGATGGAAGACTTCAGATTAGAAAAAGCGAAAATGATGGTCGTACTTATATAAATGCTGAAGTCGTTGCTGAAAATGTGCAATTCCTTGATTGGCCAAAAGATAATCAGGGTGGAGCCAATGCAAATAACAATAATTTCAATAAAAATAAATTTGATGATAATGATGAAGAATTTGATGTTCCTTTTTAAAGGAGGGGAT
>CAZOON010000304.1:0-2643 GCA_964581445.1 uncultured Halanaerobiales bacterium
AGAATTTATCACTTTAAAACCAATTGTTTCAAAACAAGTTAAAATTTTTGAAAATAAAGATAATGAAAATGGCCTTGAAGATGTAAATCTTAAAAAAATAAATAATGAAAATATGAAAAAAAATTTTTTTATAGAATATAGACTTGAAAGGGATAAGGCCAGAAGTGAACAAATTAATATTTATCGCGAAATAATAAATAATCCAAATACTGATGATATTACAAAAAAAGAAGCTCAAAATAGTATGCTAGCTTTGACAGAAAAAATGGAAAAAGAATTTGAAATAGAAGGTTTAATCCGGGCTAGAGCTTATAAGGATGCACTTGCATATGTGCATGATGATTCTGTAGATGTAATTATTGAAACTAAAGGTTTAAAAAAGGATGATGTGTCAATTATTGGTGATATAATCGTAAAATCTACTGGCTTCAACTTTGAAGACCTTACAATTATAGAAAAAAAGATTAACAGCGGCAGTTGATGTGTCGCTGTTAGTTTTTGATTAGTTCTTAAATTATCTAAAGAGGATTTATAGAATATTTATAGAAATAAATATTGTAGACTTAATTGAATTAAATTCCAGTATTTTATATATAACTTGAATTTTATTCATTAATCGGATAAAATAAAAGTCTAGTGGGGAAATTAATAATTAGCAAAAGGGGGAGTATTACTTGAATTTAGAAGAGATAGAAGAATTAATCAAACTATTAAAGGATACAGATATAACTGAGATTGATTTAAAAGAGGATAAAAATTACATAAAGATAAAAAGAGCTTATCATAATTTGTCAGAAGGAAGTTATGAAGACCAATTTATTTATAAAAAAATTAAGAGTGAAACTGAAAAAAAATTAGAATCAAGTAATGAAAATAAAGAAGAAATCGTAGCACCAATGGTTGGTACATTTTATAGAGCACCTGCACCTGATGCTGAACCATTTATAAAAATTGGAGATAATGTAAAAGCTGGAGATACACTTTGTATTATCGAAGCTATGAAACTAATGAATGAAATAGAGGCTGAAAAAGGTGGAATAATAACTGATATTATTGTGGAAAATGGTAAAGCAGTTGAATATGGACAGCCTTTATTTATAATTGAAAGATAATTGTTGCAGGACAGGGAGTGATTAATCCATTGTTTAAAAAAGTATTAATTGCAAATAGGGGAGAGATTGCAGTTAGAATTATCAGGGCCCTAAAGGAGATGGGTATTGCAACAGTTGCTGTTTTTTCCGAAGCAGATAGAAATGCACTTCATGTAAAAATAGCTGATGAAGCATATTGTATTGGTCAGTCGAGTGCAGATAAAAGTTATTTAAATATACCAAGTATTATGAGTGTTGCAGAGGTAACTGGTGCTGAGGCAATACATCCAGGTTATGGTTTTTTAGCAGAAAGCCCACATTTTGTTGAAGTCTGTGAGAGTAGTGGAGTCAAATTTATTGGACCAGGTTCTGAAGTGATTTCATTGATGGGAAATAAAGCAAAGGCAAGAGAAATTATGATAAAGGCTGGAGTTCCAGTAGTACCTGGAACCGAAGAAGGTCTGAATAATAATAATGCTAATAAAATTGCTGAAAAAATAGGATATCCATTGATTATTAAAGCCGCTGCTGGTGGTGGTGGTAAAGGTATGAGGGTAGTTCAGAATTCAAAGGAACTGGAAAAAGGTATTCATATGGCAAGGAGTGAAGCTGAGGCATCATTTGGTGATAACACTGTATATTTAGAAAAATATATTGAAGAACCCAGACATATTGAATTTCAAATATTGGCTGATGAATTTGGAAATTTAATTCATTTATATGAGAGAGATTGTTCAATACAAAGAAGGCATCAAAAATTAATTGAAGAAACTCCATCACCTGCATTAACCCCTGAATTAAGAAAAGAAATGGGAGAAGTAGCTTTGCGAGCTGCAAATGCAGTTAATTATAATAATGCAGGTACAATTGAATTTTTACTTGATAAAAATAATAATTATTATTTTATAGAAATGAATACAAGGATACAGGTAGAACATCCTATTACAGAAATTATTACTGGAATAGATATTGTTAAGGAACAGATTAGAATTGCAAATGGTGAAAAACTGGGTTACGGTCAAAATGATATAAAAAAAAGTGGTGTAGCCATGGAATGTAGAATTAATGCTGAAGACCCGGAACATAATTTTAGGCCGTCTCCCGGAAAGATTAATCAGCTTATTTTGCCTGGTGGTCCGGGTGTAAGGATAGATAATTCTGTTTACCCTGGTGATTATATACCGCCATATTATGATTCCATGCTTGCAAAATTAATTGTATGGGGTGAAAACCGAAATGAAGTATTGAGTAAAATGGAAAGGGCTTTAAGTGAGTTTGTAATCGAAGGAGTTGAAACGAATATAAATTTTCATCTTAAAGTAATTAATAATGCATTTTTCCGTAAAGGTGAATTTTATACTAATTTTATTAATCGACGTTTAACAGGTTATGAAATATGATAATAGTGAGGTGAAAAAATATGAGTGATAATGAAGAACGTGGAGCAATTAAAATAGCTAACGAGGTTGTTTCAATAATAGCAGGTATTGCTGCTACAGAAGTTGAAGGTGTTGCAGGGATGAGTGGTGGTGTTGTTGGAGGTATAGCTGAA
>CAZOON010000305.1:0-2635 GCA_964581445.1 uncultured Halanaerobiales bacterium
CCTTCAATAGAAATATAATAACTAACCTCTAATACGTCTTCACCATCTCTTTGACTAACACTTACACTATTAACATCAATTGTTACTATAAAATCATCCCAGGAACTGAAAAGATTTAGAAGTCTATCTTCAATATCCCTTCTTCTTTCCCCATCTGAAGACTGCCAATCTCTGCTAATCAATCTCATAACCCCGCCAATATTAGCATCAGAATAAGCACTGGCAAACTTATCATAAAAATCTTCTACCATCTCAATTGGTCCTCGATTGCTAATATCCATAATTTGCTCTGTTAAATCAATAATTTCTTTAGCTATAGTTATAGCCTGAGAAGAAGAACCATCAGATTCCAGAACATAATTTGCTGAATTTCTGGCCTTATTAACCTTTGTTTTAAATTCATTACCCTGATAATAATCTATATATCCCTGTAAAGAACGACCATGATTATACAATTCCTGCATTTGATCTCTTTGTTCCCTCAGATCTTTTATGAGTTGCTCCTGTCTTTGCCTTTCTAATGCTCTTTTTTGAGCCTCTTCTGTTTTGCCAAGCTTAATATCATAAAATTTTATTTCCTGATTTTCTTCTGTTTCTGGATTATAAACCTTTCTGAGACTAAAGTCTATCCATTTATCTAAAATATCTTCAAGTTCTCTTAATTCTTCTAAAGTTTGAAAATAAATAATCCTGGCATCATCATAATCTCTAGAATTATAAACACTGGCTAAATAATCGTCCAGGCTCTTCAATGTAGGCATAATTTCTAATAATTCATCAAAAAAAAGTATTTCTTTCTCCAGTCTTGTAGCCTGATTTTTTAAAAAATAAGTACTGGGACAGCCTTGCATAGCATCTTTATCACTCTTCCATCCAGATAAATCTGATAATGGAGAACCCCAGACAGAAGCATAATAATCGCTACTAAAATTTGAAGCCAGACTGTAATCTTCTCTATTTTGACTAATAAAATAATTCACCTGATTTTGAGCAACAGAAATAGCAAATTGTTTTACTGAAATAACTCTAATTTTATCAATAACCTGAGAATAATCTCTTTTAATCTTTTCCAGGTAATTTCGTACCTTAGCAACTTCACCTTCTTTAAACATTTTTTTTACTTCTCTCTGGACATTACTGTTTTGAAAAAAATAAAAAGGTGGTAATAATTGATTCATAGCATCACTTAACTCTCTTTTACCATCATATGTCCAGATTAAAGCAGTAGATTGCTTAAGACCTAATAAACCCTGCAGTGCTTTACTTGCTTCATCAACAGCATTTCTGTACTCTATACTTGCATATACAACAGAATTATATTCACTTTTGTATTCTGAAACAAAAGATCTGGCTCTAGATATTCTCTTATCTAATTCTTTTGACAATTCATTTCCCCATTCAATATAATTATCAATTAGTTCAGGTAATTCTTCTAAACGCTGTTCTATTAACGATAATTTTTCTGTAATATATTTTAACAAAGATTGATAGCCTCTTTCCATCCCTCCTGGAATATTATAGCCTAAAACACTGGCCAGAGACCTTAAATTTGACAAAATTGGTGCTGCATCATTCTTATATGAACCTAATAAAGAACTCATCTCATTATTTAAATCCGATAATTTTTGCATGTTTTCTCTCTGTTGCTCAGGATATCTTTCCAGATAATTATCAATAACTACTAAACTTAGCTGATCTAATGACACCTTACTAGCATCACTATGTCCTCCTAAAACTGCTCTTTCTGGATTCATCCATTTCATAACCCATTTTAAATTCGCATCATCATAGAGCTGTCTATGAATAGTATTATATCGCCTCTTAGTGTTGGAAATTAATTTAGATAATTTCCTTGAATTTGCAGCATATTGATTTCTCAAAGCAGCTAAAAATTCTTTTCTTTCTTCATCATCTGAGGGAAGTTCTATATAGTATGTTTCCACAGTATAAAATTGTAATTGGTCAGCTTTATCCTGCCGCTGCTGTTCAGCTGTCTCAGCATATTCTTTAGCCTTTTTACTTTGTTCTTTTTCTTGCCTTATTGCTTCGATTTCATCAGCAAAACCTTTTTCTAACCAGCTATGTTTTTTAATCACATTATCAAACTGTTTTGTTAAGGAAGATAATTTCTTATAATGATAATTAACATCAACAAAAACACCATTTTTCACCCTATTAAATTCTTCATGTAATGTTTTAGAAGTTTCCCTCGTTTCCTGTATAGTGTTTACATTTTGTTTTAGTATTTTTGCATTTTCAACCTTTTCCTGTGTCGAACCTGGTATACCTATAACATCAACTATCGGTGGTGCCCCTGTTGGTATAATATCTTTACCATAATTTATAGACTCTTTAGTAATATTGTTAATAAAAGTAATATCCTGCCTATATTGTTTGCGTCCGTTATTATTATATTGATTTAATATATCTAATAATTGCTGTCTGATTTCCTCTCGCAATTTTTCAATTCTACTAAACTCAGGAGCTAAAGGAGAACTAATATTTATATTGGGGAGATTGGCATTCTCATCACTTCTCAAACTCGAAAGGGTATCACTATATATTATTTGCAAAGCACTGTCCATTTGACCAATATTATGTGCAATTCTAGCATATTCACTATCAGCCTCTCCCT
>CAZOON010000306.1:0-2622 GCA_964581445.1 uncultured Halanaerobiales bacterium
CCTTATCTTTCTCAGGTAGATAAGGAATAATCTTTGTTGCCTGTCCCATACAAAGAGGCAAAACTCCAGCAGCAGATGGATCAAGAGTGCCAGTATGGCCAGCTTTGTTTGCATCCAATATTTTTTTTACACTCTTGACTGCCATAAAAGAACTTATACCAGGTGGTTTTAGTAAATTTACTATACCGTTTATATCAGACAAACTTTTTCACCTCTGTTATTACTCTATCAATAACCTTATTCATATTACCTTCCACTTTACACCCGGCAGCTCTTTCATGACCACCACCATTAAACCTGGAAGCAATTTCATTCACTGGGCAATATTCATTAGAACGAAGACTAACTTTAATTATATTATCTTCTTTTTCTACAAAAGACAGCCCTACCTCTACTCCTTTTATATCCCTTGGATAATTCACAAGCCCTGAACTAATAGATTCATCTGCATCTAATTCTTCTAAAATTTCCTTATCTACATAAAGATAGGCAAATTTACCGTTTTTCCCTAATTTAAGATTATTTAAGGCCATGCCCCGTAAACGCATACTTTTATATGAATGACTGGCAAATAAAGCACGATATATTTTATGAATGTCAACACCTATATCCATTAAAGCAGATATAATATTTAAAATATGAGGACTTGTATTTTTATATCTCATGAAACCTGTATCTGTCAAAATAGCTGTTGCTATTGCATATCCAATTTTTTCATCTACAGGAACTTTTAAAAAAGCAGCAAGCTCAAAAATTATTTCTCCAGTTGCTGCCATATCTGCATTGAGATAGTTCAAATCGCCAAATAAAGCATTATCAATATGATGATCCAGATTTAATATTTTTTTATTATTTATTAATTTATCTCTTTCACCAATTCTACTTAATTCACCTGAATCAAGTACAATCACACTTTCATAATTATTTGTACTGTTTAAATTAGTACATAAAATATAGTCTTTTTGTTTATAATTTAATAAATCATAAGAAAGACCTGGGTTATCATCCAAAACAATAATACTATTTTTATTTAAGCTATCAAGTATCCATTTTAACGAAAAAACTGATCCTATACTATCCCCATCAGGGTCAACATGACCCATTATCATAAAATTATCATGATCAAATAAATAATCTTTTATTTCAAGGAGTGTGTTCATATTCAGTCCCTTTCATCTGGTTTATCTTTTTTAATTTTTTTAATAATTTTTGAGATATGAACCCCATGTTCTATTGAATCATCATATCTAAAAATAATTTCAGGTGTATGATAAACTTTAATTCTTTCACCCACAAGTTTTCTAATAAATCCAGTTGCTTTTTCTAAGCCTTTCATTGTTTTTTCTTTTTCTTCCTCAGAGCCATATACACTTACAAAGACTTTGGCGTGCCTGAGGTCACCTGAAACTTTCACATCTGTTAAAGAAACAAAACCAATCCTTGGATCTTTAACCTCTCTTAATAATATTTTACTTATTTCTTCTTTTAAAAGTTCTGATAATTTTTCAGATCTTTGTCTTGACATATGTTTTCACTCCTAAAGAGACCGTTTTATCTCTTCAAAATCATATAATTCCAGTGTATCTCCATTTTTAATATCATTATAGTTTTCAATACCAACTCCACATTCATACGCTTCTTTTACTTCCCTGACATCATCCTCAAATCTCTTGAGAGAACTAATATTTCCTTCATATTTTACTACACCATCTCTTAATAATCTCACTTTATAGTTTCTATTAACAATGCCCTTTTTAATATAAACTCCTGCTATTGTGCCTATATCTGGAACTTTAAAGGTTGCCCTAACTTCTGCCAACCCTCTTGTAACTTCCTTTAACTCTGGATCTAATAATCCAGCCATAGCATCTTTTATATCTTCAATAGCTTTATATATAACACGATATAATCTAATATCTACTCCTTCTTTATCAGCAATAGAACGAGCATTACTATCAGGTCTTACATTAAAACCTATTATTATCGCATTTGATGCACTTGCAAGGTTAACATCTGTCTCATTAATTGCACCAACACCAGTGTGAATAACCTTTACACCAACCTCATCTGTTTCTAATTTTAATAAAGAAGCTTTCAATGCTTCTATTGAACCATGTACATCTGCTTTTATAATTACTGTAAGTTCTTTAAGCTCGCCTTCTTGTATCTGTTGATAAAGATCTTCCAGGCTAATTTTACTCTCAGGTTTAATATCTTTTTGATGCTGGATATTTTTTCTTTCTCCAGCTATCTGTCTTGCCTCTTTTTCATCTTCAAGTACCTCAACCAGAGATCCCGCAGCTGGAACATCTGAAAAACCAAGCACTTCAACAGGTTGTGAAGGTTTAGCTTCATCAATACCTTTTCCCTGGTAATCAAACATTGCCCTCACCCTACCAGAACTTAATCCTGATAAAAGAGGGTTGCCTACACGAAGAGTACCATTTTTTATTAAAACTGTGGCTACTGGACCTCTTCCGCGATCTAAACTGGACTCTATAACAATACCATTAGCCAATCGATCAGGATTAGCTTTTAATTCTTCCATTTCTGATTGTAAAATAATCATTTCTAAAAGTTCATCTATATTTATATTCTTTAAAGCAGAAACATCCACAGTTA
>CAZOON010000307.1:0-2619 GCA_964581445.1 uncultured Halanaerobiales bacterium
TTCTGCGCAATCTCACCAGGGGAAAATTATGACCTTTTTTATTTTGATAGACCATATTACTTATCATTTCTCGCAGTGAAGAGATAATCCTCATTACATGCATAGCTGATCGTTCGGCCCATTGTTCTCTGGCCCGCTCTGCCTCTTTTTTATCATCATCAATACGATTTAGTTCATTATTTAAATATTCCCTGAAACTTAGCAGCATCTCCTGATTATGTTGATAATCATCACTGCGAAAATCCTGTATAATCCTTTCATTTATTTTGTTTCTTAGTATATCATTTTTAACTATTTCATTAACATCTCTTTTAAATTTATAAAAATCATTTTCGCTTTTTGCCCTTAAATCATCAAGTTTTTTCCCGGTTCCCTGATAATCACCTGTCCATTTTTCAACCAGCTCTGCAGGATTATTTCTGACTTCCTCTTCAATCCTGCTATTTATCTCACCCTTGTCTGCATCAAGTTGATAAAATTCCATTTTATTTATCAGTATTTCCAATTGCTTAATTTTATCCTTATATTCATCTATCATATCAGCTATTTTTTGTAAATAAGATCTATTATCCTCAATTGCATTTTTTATTGAAAGTTCTTTTTTACTCAAATCAAGGTCTGACCAGGCCCGGGCAGACTTATTAAATTTAAGATTTATATCTTCATAGAGATCATCAATATCGTCACTTTTGCTCTTTATTTCCCCGCTTAAAAGATTAATCCTGTCTTTTAAACTATCATGTTTTTCTTTTTCCTGATTTAGCACTTTTACCAGGCTCTCCAATTTTACCTTCAATTCCTGTTCAGTAGTAGATTCAAAAGAAAATGTCTGCCAGTCAGAAAAAAGTGAGCTCATCTCATCTTCCTTTTTTAATATCTCAATTCTTAATCTGTCCAGCTCTTTTCTCAAATACTTAATCTCATAATTTTTCTCTTCTTCTTCTTTTTCCAGGTTGATTAAAATTTGATAATCCTCATAAAGCCGGGAATCTTTATAACTATAAAGTCCTGGATAATGATATATCTCTCTTTCTGCCTTTTTTTCAACAAACTCAATCCCGGGTATAATTTCCTTTAATTCAAGCAAAAATAATTCCAGGTCCTTTAGCCAGTTTTTATAGTCATTATCTAAACTCAGCTTTAATTTAATATTTTCCTCCTGTTTGCTTTTGTTTTCCTGCAAACTTTTTTCCAGTTTAATAAGCTCTTCTTTTATTCTTTCTATCTCTTTAGACCTTTTCTCCAGACATTCCTTCTCTTCAGCAAATTCTTTGAGCTCAACATAATCTTTTTTCAATAATTCTATTTGTTTCTCACTCTTGCTTATTCTTTTTAGCAGGTCTTTAATATCCTCTTTTAGCTGTTCAATTTTTTTATTTAATTTTTTTATACCTTCTTTTTTTATATTAATTTCTTCCTTTAAATCTTCCATCTCACTTTTAAGTTCTGCAGAATGTTTTTTATTTAAGAGATCATCAACCCTGTAAATGTTCTTGCTGATATTATTAATCTTCTTTCTCAATATATCAATGGTTTTTTCTATATCAAGTTTCTCACTATCAAGTTCCCTATACCAGAGCTCAAAAGCATTTGAGTTATTTATAAACTCTAATTCCTGACCATGAACCATTTTAAAAGCCCTTTTATTACCACTTTCCTCTAATTGAAAATTAATAAAAATTGGTACCGGGGACCGGAAGATATCCTTTTCTTTAAAATTAAGCTTAAGTCTTTCCCAGTCAGCCTCATACATTAAAACCAGGCCATAGGGAAGCTGGGGAAAATCTTCTAATAATTTCTCTTTATCACTGGCCTGGTTAATTAAAAAATCGCTGCCATAATAGGCCCTGATATTCATAGCAGAAATGGACTGGTGCAGACGTTTTTGATCATAATTGGCAATCCAGTAATCCTTTTGATTTAAAGCAAGATCAAGCTCCAGTTCATGTGTCTTATTATTTAATTCCTGCAGAGTTTGAGATTTCTCTACAAGCAATTTTTCCATTTTAACTTTTTTATCCAGCAGCCAATCCGGGGTATAGACCTCTTTGAATCTGTCCAGTTCAAGAATGGAAATTGTTCTGGTATAAATATCAGCTTCACTTTCCCGTCTTCTCTGATATTCCTTTTCAAGGCGCTTATAATTCTCTTCCTTCCGGGCAAGATCAATTTTATAATCTCCCCTTTCTTCCTGAAGCTCTTCTTTTTTTCTTTCTTTATCACCTTTAATTTGTATATTATCATTTAATTTCTTTTTTTCAATATCTATCTCACTTGAAAGCTCTTCAAGCAGATAGGCCGGACTGCTTAATTGAAGAGGGTTAAACCTTACACTTAGCCTTTTTTGCCATTCCTCAAATTCCCTCTTTCTTTCATCATAACGATCTATCTCTATCTCCAGTTCATGTCTTTTTTTATCTATCTCTTTTTCATCATCTTTTAAAGCTTTTTTATTATGCTCTAAGTATTTATAATAAGTAGAAACATCCCGGCTAGAATCTTCCCATGCTTTTTTAAGCTCAGGCCAGGCAGTTTTTATCTTTTCTTTCCTCTCCCTTATTTTATCATGAAGTTTAGACAAACCGGCCAAATCCTTAAGGGCTTTAATCTTATTTTTTT
>CAZOON010000308.1:0-2614 GCA_964581445.1 uncultured Halanaerobiales bacterium
AAACTCAGGAGGAATTGGTGGCTACATAATTTTACAGAAAAATTGGGATTGACTCGGGCGGTATGATTAAAAGACAAGCAGCCAGAGAGTTGCAATGGGAACATATGCTGGATACTTTTAATTTAAATACTTTTTCAACCATGAAAATATCTTCTTTGTGTATTCCTTTGCTGGAGAAAGCAGAAGATCCCTGCATTATTAATATAACCTCTATTGCTATGCGTCATGGTGCACCCTCAGCAACAATTTATGGCGCCTGCAAAGGAGCAGTTGATTCATTTACGCGCGGATTTGCCAACGAATTAGTGCCCAGGATTAGAGTGAACGCTGTAGCACCGGGTGTTATCGATACACCCTTCCATGAGAAAGTATCAACACCAGAGAAAATGAAACAATTCAAAGAAAAAACACCATTAAAAAGAATAGGTAATGCTGATCATATTGCTTCAACAATAAAATTTATTATTGACAATGATTTTATAACCGGAGAAACAATTGATGTTAATGGTGGATTATTTATGCGGTAACAGTATAACTATATTTTATTAATTGAAATATTACTGAAAAATAGATATATATAGCATTCAAAGATATTTGTGAGTAGATATTAAGGAAGGAGTTTAATGATGTAATTTTCTTCCTTAATATTTTAGTTTGTATATTTATTCATTTAACTGTACTATTTTCGAATTGTATTAACAGACTAGCTTAAAGTAATTTTAAATATTTTTGTATATTATTAAGTATATATTTTATAGTATATATTGTTACTATAATCAATTATTTATTGGGATATATGGATAAGTTTTTCTAAATTTCATGAATATTAGGAGGTATATATTTAATGGCCTATTTTGATCATAAAGATAAGATAGAAAAAGTTAGAAAATTATACCTTCAACGATTACTAAAACCAAATATAACTTCTGAAAGAGCCAGATTAATAACCGAGGCTTATCAAGAAACCATAAGTGAGCCCCAAATTATTAGAAGAGCAAAGGGGTTGGCTTATATTTTAAAGAATATGACGATATATATTAAACCATGGGAACTGTTAGCAGGAAATTTGGCACCTGAACCTGTATCTGCTCCGATTTTTCCGGAAGGTGGTGTTGATTTTATATTAGAAGAATTAGAGACCTATGAAACAAGAGTGGGGGATAGATTTAGTGTCTCTTCTGAAGTAAAAAAAGAATTAAGAACAATTTTACCATGGTGGCAAGGTAAAACTTTAAAGGATTATGCATTGAAGATATTGCCATACAAGGTACAGGATATGAAGGATCTCAGTGTTTTTACAGCTGAAAATATGCTTACTTGTGGCACAGGTCATTTTCTGCCTCATTATCAAAAAATATTAAGATGGGGATTTAAATCTATAATGGATTTCTCCCAAAAACAGTTAAATGAAATTGAAATGCTGCAAAAAGAAGATTATGATAAATATCTATTTTACAATGCATGTCTTATAATCTGTCAATCAATTCAAGAATTTGCCAATAGATATGTTGTTCTTGCCAGGGAACTAGCCTGGAAAGAAGAAAGAAGCGATCGAAAAAGAGAATTATTAAATATTGCTGAAGCCTGTCAGCAAGTGCCTATGTATCCTGCCAGAAATTTTCGTGAAGCAATCCAGACAGTTTGGTTCACCCATGTTATTTGTTATATTGATTCCAATGGTTATGGTGTAACCCTGGGAAGGATTATCCGGGATTTATATTCTTATTACAGAGATAGTTTAAAGAAAAAAGAAGTTACCAAACATGATGTAGTAAATTGTTTAATTAGCTTTTGGTTTAAGTGTAATGATATTTTAAAGTTATATAATAATAAAGCTGCAAAAATCTATGGTGGTTTTCCTGTTGGTCAACCGATACAATTAGGTGGTTTCAATCTTTTTGGAGACGATGAAACCAATGAATTAGCTGAACTTGTTTTAGAGGCAGAAAAGTGTGTTAGATTATATCAGCCAGATATTGCTATATTGTGGAATGATAAAATGAAAGATGAATTTTTAATTAAGGCTACTGAATTGATACCTTTTTCTCACAAACCCAAATTTTTTAATTATCATATTGGAGAGGATATTTTTATCCAAGCAAAAATTGCTATGGAAGAAGCAAGAACAAACTGGTCGTTTATTGGTTGTGTTGAATTTGGGGTTCCCGGTAAATCTTGGACATGGGCAGATGCAGCCATGTTTAATCTTGCAAAATGTTTAGAACTGGCACTAAATAATGGTATTGATCCTGTAAGCGGGAAAAATATAGGAATATCAACTAGCAGTATGAATGATTTTGATTCGTTTACAACTTTTTTAGCATTCTTTAAAAAACAAGTTGCTGCTATGTTCCGATTGACCACGCAAGGAATTGTCAGTTTACAATATGCCCATCAAAAAATTTGGCCTGAACCTTACGAATCATTGTTAGTTAACTCTTGTTTGGAAAGAGGAAAAGAAGTAAATCAAGGAGGTGCAGATTATTATCATACAGGAGTCCAGTTTGTTGGTTTGGCTACGGTGGCTGACTCTTTGATGGCTATCAAGAAATGGGTATTTCAAGAGCAAGAAATATCATTGGGCTTTTATAGAACTAAAAGGTCTAATGACCAA
>CAZOON010000309.1:0-2610 GCA_964581445.1 uncultured Halanaerobiales bacterium
TAACATATATATCAGCAAGCTCAGCAAGTTTTTTGCTAAATTCTTTATCATTTGTCTTCTCTTCTTTATAAAAACGTGTATTTTCAAGTAGCATAAGCTCACCACTGGCCAATTGAGAAATCGCTTTATGTACTTCTTCCCCTATACAGTCATCAACCTTGATGACCTCCTTGCGCAATAAATTTGCAAGTTCTTTGGCCACAGGGTCCATTCTTAGAGAATCAATTACCTCTCCTTTTGGTCTACCCAGATGTGACATTAATATAAGCTTTGCCCCTTCATTTATTAAAAATTTTATTGTGGGTAATGCAGCATTTATTCTGGTATTATCTGCAACAACACCATTTTCCAGGGGAACATTAAAATCAACCCTGATTAGAACACGCTTATTTTTAAAATTATAATCTTTAAGCGTCTTTTTCAATCATCACACCTCCATTTACTACTTTATACCTTTTTCTTTTAACATTACGGCAAGGTCAATAACCCTGTTGGCATAACCCCACTCATTGTCATACCAGGAAAGAACCTTAACCTGGTTTCCTGCGATTACTCTTGTATAATTTGCATCAAAGATTGAAGAATGAGGATTTCCAAAAAAATCACGAGAAACCAATGGAACATCATTATATTCAAGTATACCCTTCATCGGTCCTTCTGCAGCAGCCTTCATTGCCTGATTAATTTCATCTACACTTATCTCTTTTTCTAAACTTGCAACAAGGTCAATTAAGGAGCCTGTAGGTGTAGGAACACGCACTGCCATCCCATCAAGTTTTCCTTCCAGTTCAGGTAAAACCAGTGTTGTTGCAACTGCAGCACCAGTAGTGGTGGGAACAATATTATCAGCAGCTGCCCTGCCCCTGGTTATTTTTTTGAAATTATATGGACCATCAAGTATATTTTGAGTTGATGTATAGGAATGAATGGTTGTCATCAAACCAGAAACGATACCAAATTCATCATTTAAAACCTTAACCACAGGTGCCAGACAATTTGTTGTACAGGAGGCATTTGAAACAATATCATGTTTTTCCGGATCATATTTACAATCATTCACTCCAAGAACCACTGTAAGATCTTCATTCTTAGCTGGAGCAGAAATAATTACTTTCTTTGCACCTGCTTCAATATGTTTTTTGGCATCATTGGCATCTGCAAAAAATCCAGTAGATTCTATAACAACCTCGACACCAAGTTCTTTCCATGGTAGTTTAGCTGGATCTTTTTCAGCATATACCTTAATCTCCTTATCATTAATAATAATACTATCTTCGGTATAATCCACCTCTGCTTCAAATGTACCAAAATTAGAATCATATTTTAATAAATAAGCAAGAGTTTGAGGATCAATCAAATCATTTACTGCCATAAATTCCACATCTTCACGTTTATATGAACTCCTTAAAGCACGACGTCCAATAGCACCAAATCCATTAATAGCAACCTTTACACCCATTAATATCATCTCCTTAGATTAATTATTTTTCGGGCAGTATTCTCATCACATATTAAGATGTCCTGATACTCAGGTGAAACTGCCGCTAGAATAGCTTCTGCCTTTTCAACACCACCTGCTACAGCTATAACCTTATCAATTTTATGTAAATCTTTCAAATCCAGTCCCACACTTGTTGTTGAGTATATTATCTCCCCCTGTTCATTAAAATAATAACCAAATGACTCTCCCACTGCCCCCTTATTGAGCAAATCATGGACCTGCCTTTTAGACATCCCTCTTCTTATAGCCATTTCACGGGCAGTACCAATACCATGTAAAAGTATATTGGACTTTTTTAATTTATTTAAAATCTTTTGAATTGATGGCTCCTGAATAAATAAATCATAATTTTTATCACTTAAATTATCTGGAATATGTAATAACTTATATTTCCCACAAATTTTCCTGGCTAAATTGGCAGCTATTGTGTTGGATTGAATCTCAACATCTTCGCCCAATCCTCCTCGACCTGGCAAAACTAAAATATCCCCTTCGTCATATTCTTGCTGCATGGAATTCGCGACCATAGCAAGGGTTTTACCACCAGTAACTGCAATTATATCCCCATCCTGCAAAATACTTTTAAGAAATGAGGAAGCACGACGTCCAATCTCTTTAATAACTGTAACAGATTCGAGATTTCCGGGTACAATAATAACTTTTTTTAAAGCCAGAACCCTGGCAAGGTCATCTTCCAGATATTCTATACCTTTTATTTCTTTTATATATACATCCAGTTCCTGCAAAAAGCATTCCCCTTCAGCAGAAATTACTGTTCCTGCCCTGCTGGATTCTATCCAGCCCCTTTTTTGAAGAAAATCTAGCTCGTTCCTGGCCTGTCTTTCACTAATTCCAATTTTCCTGGCAAGGATACGTCTCCCAAGCGGCTGATGATTAAAGATATTTCTTAATATAGTATACCTAATTTGAGCCTGGCTTATCAATTCAGGTACTAATTTTTCCTGAATTTTAAACAAGTATTGCACCCTGAAACCTCCTTTGGGAACATTTTTGTCCAGCAAATACAATTTTGTCCCGTTATCCTTATGCTTTAAGTTCATATTTTTTTCAAAGCACTATTAAATATTCTGGGTAAATTTGATAAATCC
>CAZOON010000310.1:0-2598 GCA_964581445.1 uncultured Halanaerobiales bacterium
ATAAAGTGCCTGTAACATTCTTTGTAATGGGTTCAAGGGCAGAAAAATATCCTGAGCAAATAAAAAGAATAGTAAAAGAAGGGCACTTGCTGGCAAATCATACCTGGTCACATGTGAACCTGACCAGTGTGGATAAAGAAAGAGTTAATAAGGAATTAAGCTCAACTGAAGATTTAATTGCTAAAAATGTTGGTTTAAAAACATCATTATTAAGACCACCCTATGGAGATGTGAGTGTTGACCTAATTGAACATGCTAAAAAGATGGGTTATAAAGTAATTCACTGGTCTGTTGATTCCAGAGATTGGATTGATATGGATGTAGAAAAAATATTAATAAACACTTTGCCTTCAATAAAAAAAGGAGCTATAATTCTTTTTCATTCTGCTGGAGGTAAAGACCATAGTCTGGCTGCTACAGTTAAGGTATTACCAGAATTGATTCAGACACTTAGAATGATTGATTATGATTTTGTCAATCTTGATGATCTACTTGGAATTCGACCCTATAAATAATTGTAATACAGCTAACTTATAATTTACTTAATATGAGTTAAAATATTAGCAAAGAATATAGGGAGGAATAAATGTGAAAGTAGAGTTGGACTTAAAAGATAAGCTTGAATTTGTAGCAGTAGGCGAATCAGGCCATGAAGTGGTTTTAGATGCTTCAAAGGAAAGTGGAGGAAATGATAATGGTCCCAGACCTATGGAATTAATCTTACACGGATTGGCTGGATGTACAGGGATAGATATAGCATTAATTTTAAAGAAGATGAAGTCTGAAATAGATAATTTTAAAATTGAGGTTAATGCAGATAGGGCAAAAGAACACCCCAAAAGATATACGAATATTTATTTGAAATTTATTATTAAGGGGAAAAACTTAAGTAAAAAGAAAGTTGAAAAAGCAATAGACCTTTCTCAAAACAAATATTGTTCGGCAAGCAGCTCATTAAATGCAAACATAAGATCATCCTATGAATTTGAAAATGTTGAATGAATATTAATACCCGGAAACGGGTATTTTTTTTATTATAATATAGCGATATATTGTGAATCTAATAACAATTATTGGTAAAGAAAGAAAATAATCTCAAAGCAATTGGATATACCATAATTAAGCATTATTTAATTTTTAGTTATAATATTAAAAATTATTAAAAAAATTTATAAATCATGCAGGAATTTGTTAAACAATATTGAATATTATTAAATAATAATTAAATTAATTTATTTATTCAATATTCAAGGTTCTAATAATCGCCGTTATTTTATGATAATTTTCACAATAATCAATGTGGCAATTTATGCAAAATTTCAAAAAGGGGGGATTTTAGAGAAGGCAGAAGGGATAAATTATCTTTTAATTTTTTAAAATTATTAATTATAAAATATCAGGAGGTAAAAAATGAGAAAATCTTTAGTTATTATTATGGTAATGGTATTGAGTATTGTGATAGCAGTACAGGTTAGTGCAGAAGAGTATACAATGAAATTTGCTTTTCAGATGCCAGATGATCTTTATAATTCCAATGAAGCCAGTTTTGCCAATGCTTTTAAAACATATGTAGAGGCTACTTCTAATGGAAGAATAAAAGTAAAACTTCATCCCGGTGGAGTTTTAGGTAAAGAAAGAGAAAATTTTGTAAACGTACAGAATAATGTTATTCAGGCAACTCTTTCATCTGTTGGTGGTGTAGCACAATTTTATGATCCAATTGCAGTAATTGATATCCCCTTTGCATTCAGAAATCATCTTGTTGCTTATGAGGTACTTGATGGATGGTTTGGTCAGGAAATGAGAGCTGATATTCTCGATAAGACTGGTGTCCGTTGCCTAGAAGTAAGTGAATGTGGTGGCTTCAGTCATTTTACAAATAATAAGCATGAGGTTAGAACACCTGAAGATATGGAAGGACTTAAATTCAGGACTATGGAAGTTCCCGGCCATATAAAAATGATTAATCTTCTTGGTGGATCTGCAACACCTATTGCCTGGTTGGAATTATATACTTCTCTTCAAACCGGTGTTATTGATGGACAAATGAATCCACTTCCAACAATTCTTATTGGCAAATTAGAAGAAGTACAAAAATATGTTACTTTAACCAATCATCTTTATGGAATGGATTGGTTTATGGTTAATAACGATTGGTATAATTCTTTACCTGCTGATTTACAAAAGATTGTTAACGAAGGTGCTAGAATTGCAAATATAGCAGATAGAGGTGTCCAGAGATTATTAAATGTAGAAGCAACTCAAAAACTAATAGATGCTGGTCTTGAATTATATACACCAACTCCTGAAGAAAGACAAATGTTTGTTGATAAATGTCAGGATGGTTATATTGAGTGGTTATCAACAAAGGTTGAGCAGGAATGGATAGACAAATTCTTAAAAGCTATTGATGATGCAGAAAATAAACTTAATGCCTAATTAATTTTGTAAAATAAATATAAATTCAAGCAGAGGCTGTGATTTAGCCTTTGCTTGAATTTTTAATGGGGGTGTATTCATGCGTGAAAGAACGATTCTAGAGAAGCTCAGTTACTATATTGATAAAACGATTGGCATTATCTGTATTATTATGGGTAT
>CAZOON010000311.1:0-2593 GCA_964581445.1 uncultured Halanaerobiales bacterium
GAATTTTTTTATCTAACTCATTGATTATACTTCAATGATTCTAATAGTTCCCGTTTTATCTGTTCTATATCCACCCAGTTTTTCAATATCTCTTTTAAGAGACTTATCATTCAATAATGAGATTAAATACTCAATTCTTGGGTCTTCTAAAAAGCTCTCTTCTATTATTATATCATATTGTTCTTCTTCTGCTGCTAAAAAGTTTACATCCATAACTTCTGCTGCTGCTCTAATACCTAAAGCTGTATCAGCTGATCCTCTTCCAACAGCTGCTGCAGCTGCAATATGGGTAAACTCTTCTTTGTTGTAGCCAGAAATTTGGCTGCTTTTTATATTTTCTTTTTCTAATAAATAATCTAAAAGTACTCTGGTGCCGGCTCCACGCTGACGATTTACAAAATTAATATCGTCTCTTGTCAAGTCATTAATACCCTTAAAGTTCTTTGGATTTCCTTTTTTTAAGTAAAAGCCCTGCTCACGATAAACAAGATTAATAATGGCCATTGTTTTACCTTTGAAAAATCTTTTTAAATAGCTTGTATTATATTCACCAGTTTCTGTATTGAGAAGATGTGCTCCTGCAAGATGTGATTCTTTTCTTCTCAGAGCAGTTAGTCCGGCCATACTTCCCACTGTCTGAAGTTTTAATCTAAAATCAGTTCCTGCTTCTGCAATTTTATTTCTTATTAAATCAAGACTTAGATCATGACTTCCTATTAATAGTAAATCATTTTTTACATTTTTTTTGTTGTTTAATAAAGTTTAAATTTAAACTAGTAGGTCGTTATTTAATCGGTCTACTAGTTTTTTATATGTCATATTTTTTATATTATTTTATAAAAATGTAAATTTTAAAGGAAAAATTGTTATTTATAGAATTACTTAATGTAGTTAGTTTTATCAACATCTATAAAAAATATAAATATATATCGTCTATTTAACGATACTTATATTATAAAGATAAACTTTTAATTGATCTTAATGATATTTTGTTTGTTAAGAAAGAAGTTAGCCGAAATGCTAGGCATATAAAAGCTTGATATAACAGTCTTTATGGGGGGTTTGTATATGTCTAAAATACAAGATATTTTCACTAAAAATTATACTAAATATGAAAGCAAACACCCTATTGCTAATCATGCCCGTAAAGCAGCCTGGAGTATAATAAATTGCAGGACCAAAGAGATGGGAGGTCATATACAGGAATGTCCTGATGGTCATTATAAAAAGATATTTTATAATTCATGTAAGCATAGATCCTGTACTCAATGCAATGGAATAGAAAAAGAAAAATGGTTACAAAAACAGTCAGCAAAATTAATAGATACTGGTCATTATCATGTTGTATTTACGATAGACCATGATATAAATGCAATCTGGCTTTGTAATCCTAAAAAATTAACTAATGTATTATTTCAAGCAGCCAAGGAATCACTATTTGGAATGCTTAGTAATGAGGATTTTTTAGGGGTCACCCCTGGAATGATAGCAACACTTCAAACATGGGGAGAGACATTGATATTTCATCCACACTTACATTGTTTAGTAACAGCTGGTGGTATTACAAAAGATGGTTTATGGAAAAAAGAAAGTAAGGGATATTTAGTACCTTCAAAAGAGTTAAGTCGTATATTTAGAGGTAAATTTATAGACAAACTACACAACTTAACATATAAAGGTGAATTAAAGCGGCCTGAAGGCATGAGTTATAGTGAAATACATAGAATGCTCAGAAGAGTTAGAAAGAAAAAATGGGCAGTATTTATTTGTGAGAAATATGATTATGGAGATGGAGTAATAAAATATCTAGCAAATTACATAAAAGGTGGTTGTATATCAGATAGCAGGATAAGTTATTGGGATAACGAGATAGTTAAATTTAGCTATAAAGACAATCTTGATGGAGGAAAGAAAAAAATAATAGAGTTAAAAGCAGATGAATTCATAAGAAGATATTTATTGCATGTACCAAAACCTTATTTACATGTAGTAAGATATTATGGATTATATTCAAGTAATAAGAAAGAGAATTTAAATAAAATAAAGACTCAGATAGGTCAAAAAATAGTAGATGGTGATATAGAATTAAGCTGGCAGGATTATTGTGAAGAAAAAGGAGATAAACATTTAGGCGTATGTCCTGTTTGCGGAAAAAAATTAATAATAGGTAGGAGTTTTACTGCTAAAGAATTAAAGAGTGAAAAAAACAAATTTATCATAGAAAAGTTAGAGGTGGCAGCATAAATATAGGAAAATAAAGACCAAGGGGTAACTATGTTTTAAATTAGGGGATAAAAAGAAAATAAAAAATTTATTAATATAAAGTAAGATATTTTAAGGTGAAAAAGATTTAAAATACAAAAAAATAAAAAAGTTAATGAGTATAGACGAGGTAAAATCTCCATATGTCCGCACTTCGTCTAACACAGAGTTTCCAGTTCCGCTATGCTCCACCCAAATTCATTCACCAAGCCAGGTCTGGCTAAGGTTCATGAACTTCGGAAACTCATAATTCGTTAGACGAAATGCTAGGCATAGAAAAGCTTGATATAACAGTCTTTATGGGGGGTTTGTATATGTCTAAAATACAAGA
>CAZOON010000312.1:0-2587 GCA_964581445.1 uncultured Halanaerobiales bacterium
TAAGTTTCTTGAGCATCACTTAAACTTACAAGTAATCTCATTTCAACCTGATTAACCTCCATTGGTGTTGCACCTAAATTTAGAAAAAGACTGTTGAGTTCTTCAGAGGTAAACACTTTGGAAGTATCTCTACCTACTGCAACGACTTTAGCACTACTAAAGTCATTTCCAACTAAATCTACTTCAAGTGAGTAAGCTGTGGCGGACTGAAACCCAAAGTTAGTTTCTGTCCAAGTTACAGTTAATATCTCTTCAGCATTAAAATTAAGCGGAATAATATAAGTATCAGGATATAGAAAACCTTCTAACTTATATTTGTATTCTTTTTCTGTAATAAATTTCAAGATATTATGATCAAGTCTATCACTGGCAAACAAAAAATCCTCTTCAGTATAATCAGTTTTATTACTTAACCTTTCAATAATTTCTTTAAAGGTAAAGCCTTCCGGTATTGTTACTTTAAATGTCACAATCTTTCCTTTTGATAATTTATTAATAATTTGCCAGATAGAATCTGAATAAAAAAACTTATAATAACCGGCCTTTAATTCGTCATCAAGACCGCTTAAAGAAACAAGTAAATTAAAAACCAGTTTAGAATGTATTAACCCATTATCATACAATTCTTTAGCAATTGACATTCCGGAGCTACCTGCTTCAATATTAATATAAATATAATTATCATTATTCATATTAACCGGGGATAATAAATAATCTACCCTCAGTGTAATTGTTAATATTATTACTAATACAAAAAAAATAACCCCAGCTTTTTTCACATTGTCCTCTCCTTTAGCTAGAAATTACTCTTTTCATTATATCAAATATTTTAATGTCATGCAATTTCTTCAAGTACAGTACCTTCTTTTATATGTATGTTAGCCTTATCAATTACTGTTATAACAACAACCTTATTATATCTCACTTCAATAATTACTGCAATATCATGATCCTGATCTATAATAGCTATCTCTTCACCTGAATTATTATACCGTAGCACTTTATTATCAAGGCCACATACAATATCTGTTACAATTTTTTTATCAATATCACGCTCTTCCATTCTCCTGAGGGCATGGGTTGTACTCTCAATTCTGAAACCACGATTAAGGATTTTCACTTCAGCCATTAACATAAAAAAGCCTCCCTCAATGATTATTATTAACAGTATAACCATCTTTAAACTAATCTATACTGTTACTACTTGAGAGAGACTTAATAAATACTAATGTGACTGGTACTGTTCTTTTACCATTTCAAATTCCTTATCATCTTCAATTATTGATATTACTTCACCTTTTTCTTCTTTTTTTAATTTTAATATTAACGCTTCATTATCACTATATTCATCCGTATTTTCAGAAGGAATTAAGATTAAATATTTCTGACTATTCATATTAATTTCCTCATCTATATAAAACCTCTGCTCATCCTGCTCATCCTGCAAGACCAATTCCTGTGTTTCCTCATCTACCCAAAAAATCCCCTCTTCACTCATCCCTATTCCTCCTTTTAATATTATTTGTATAATCAAGATAACTTTTTAAAATTATTGAGGCAGCCATTTTATCAATTACCTTTTTTCTTTTACTTCGACTTACATCACCTTTAATTAATATTTTTTCCGCCTCAACCGTACTCAACCTTTCATCCCATACTTTAATCTCTATTTCTAAATTATCTCTTAAAAACTCTACAAAATTTCTTGTCTTTTCAGCTCTGATACCATATGTACCATTCATATTACGGGGCATACCAACTATTATTTCTTCAACATCATATTTTTTTATGTAAAAGTATAAGTCCTGCAGATCTTTTTCTAAATTAGTTCTTTGAATAACCCCTTTACCCTGTGCAGTAATACCCAGTGCATCACTTATTGCAATACCTATTGTTTTATCACCAAGGTCAAGTCCCATTAATCTCATATCTAGCCCCCACTAATTATTAAATACTCTAATACTATCAGGTTTTTTTATAACAATATTTATCGCAAAAGGTATTTGAGGTATTTTTTCATTCTCACCTTTAATGTTAAATTCATTAATATTATCATGATTATCAAGTATATCTATAACATTTTCCTTTTTCATGCCAGTAAGTCTATATTTTAAATCCCTGAGATTAATATCCGGTATAATATGTGCTATTGACTCTAATTCAATATTATATCTGTCATCTTCAAGTTTTTCAAGTTTAATACTTTTTATATTAATACTATTATTCAATAGTTTATATTCTTTATCTAAATTTTTTTCATATAATTTTTTAATTAAAACCTCTATCTCACTACTTCTTAATAGATAACCTGCTGACTTCAATGTAGCTGTCCCTTGAATTTCATTTGCAATATCTCCTGTTTTATGGTCAATATCAATCTTAAAATTAGAAAAAACAATATTACTATCAATTACTTTATAATTATTGCCAAGTTCCTGATAAATTTTACTTAAAGCCCTATCCACTATTTTTGCCCTCAAACTTTTATTAATCTTTTCTATATCTTCTTTACAAACTATATTAAATAATTTATCTTCTCCTCCAATTATTGGTTGAGAATTAATTACATATACTTTTTCAATATTTT
>CAZOON010000313.1:0-2587 GCA_964581445.1 uncultured Halanaerobiales bacterium
ATTTTGGCCATATTACCCGTGTTATCGGTCTGATTATTGAATCTGAGGGGCCTGAGGTAAGACTGGGTGAGTTATGTCTAATTAAGACAGGTGAAAGACAATTGAAGGCTGAGGTTGTTGGTTTTGATAATAACAGGGTATTATTAATGCCCATAGGTGATATGTACTGTATTAATCCAGGAGCAAAGGTTGTAGCTACAGGTGAAAGTTTAAAAATAAAAGTTGGAGAGGGTTTATTGGGACATATCCTGGATGGACTGGGTAATCCCCTGCTTGAAAATAAACTGAGATTGCCTGATTATGAAGAAAGGGCTGTTCAGGCATCACCACCAGACCCTTTGAAAAGGAAAAGAATTAAAGAGCCAATAGGACTTGGGATTAGAAGTATAGATGCCCTGCTTACATGTGGTAAAGGGCAGAGAATAGGTATTTTTGCCGGTAGTGGTGTTGGTAAAAGTACTCTGATGGGAATGGTTGCCAGAAACACTGATGCCGATATTAATGTAATTGGTCTTGTGGGAGAAAGGGGTCGTGAGGTTCGGGAATTCCTGGAAAGGGATCTTGGTGAAGAGGGCTTAAAAAATTCAATAGTTGTTGTAGCTACCTCAGATAAACCTGCCCTTGTTAGATTAAAAGCCGCTCATGTTACTACTGCTATTGCTGAGTATTTTCGTGACCTTGGTAATAATGTACTACTTATGATGGATTCTATTACCAGGGTGGCTATGGCCATGAGAGAAGTAGGACTGGCAGTAGGTGAGCCGCCTGTTACCAGGGGTTATCCACCTTCGATATTTGCTGAATTACCTAGACTTCTTGAGCGGACCGGGACCAATGAAAATGGCTCTATTACAGCCCTATATACTGTTTTAGTAGAAGGTGATGACTTCAATGAGCCTGTTTCTGATACAGTAAGGGGAATTCTGGATGGACATATTATGCTCTCCCGTGCCCTGGCAGCCCGTGATCATTATCCGGCTATTGATGTTCTTAATAGTGTGAGCAGGGTTATGCCTGAAATTACTACAGATGAGCACAGGAAGGCAGCAGGTGAAATGAAAAAGATAATTGCTAATTATAGAGAAGCAGAGGATTTAATAAATATCGGTGCCTATGAAACAGGAAGCAATCCGGATGTTGACAGGGCTATAGATAAAATAAAAGATGTCAATAATTTTTTAAGCCAGGGAGTAAATGAAATTATTAATTATAATGGTACTATAGATAAATTAAAAAATATTGTTAATTGACAGAGGTGGGTTTTATGAAGCGTTTCCAATTTAATCTACAAAAGGTGCTTGATGTTCGCAATATTGAAGAAGAAAAGGCAGAAAATAAGTTGCAGCAGGCCAGACAGAGGGCCAGAGAGATAGAAAATGAACTTGATAGATTAAATGGGATACAGAATGAGCTTTATGATTTTTTAAGATCCAATAGTACTTTAACGGTTAAAGAAAATATTAATGCCCGGAATTATATACATAATCATAGAGTAAAGATCAGAGAAGTGGAAAATATTCTGGATAAACAGGAGGATCATGTACATGATTGTCAGGAAAAATATATCCAGAGAAAGAGAAATAAAGAGCTGATGGAAAAATTAAAAGAAAAAAAACAGGAGATATTTTATAAAGATTATTTAAAAAAGGAACAAAAAATCCTTGATGAGATCAGTCAACATATCGGAGGGAAATGATATGAAAAAATATATAATACTATTTATTATTCTTGTAATATTATTTGTAGGCACCTGGCTCTTAAATGAGTATAAAATAATATCACTAAGGATCTGGGGCGAGAAGGCCTTGATGAGTGTTCCAGTATTAAAAGAATATGTAAAAACCGATAAAAGTTATGATGACTTGCTTTCTCAAAAAATAAAACTGGAAAAAGAAAATCAGGATTTACTTAAAAAAAATGAGGATTTGAACGATAAATTAAATGACGCCCTTAATAAGCTGGAAAGTCAATCAGAAAAGATTAATAATATGGAAGCAGAGATTGTTGATCTTAAAAAGCTTAAAAAAAGCAGGGAAGAGAGATTGCAAAAACTGGTACAAATCTATGAAAAAATGACAGCAGCAGAGGCAGCAAATATTTTTATCTCACTGGATAAAGAGCTTTCACTACAGATACTGTCAAATATTAAGGATCAACAGGCAGCGGCAATACTATCCAATATGAGTCCTGATAAGGCCGCTGAATTATCAGGGGCGTTAAAATAAATAAGTTAAAAATTTTTGAAAGGGGGTGAATCTTTGGAGAATACGGCAGCCCAATTATTTAATCAATTCCAGGGGCTGGAGACAAAGACCAATAAAACTGCTGCCGGGCAGAAAAATACTAAGAGTAAAAAAATGCAGGATTCTTTTAAAAGCAAGTTAATGAAAGTAGAGACAAATGCCCAAAAAGAAGAAATAGATACAAAAACTAAATTTGAAAAAAATGTAGCTCAATTGAAGAAATTATTAAAAATTTCTCCACAAAATAGAAAAAAAGAAATACAAAAGATGAATATTGAAGATTTAAGTAATCTTTTGCATTTTATTAAAGTAATGAAAGAGAAATTTAAAAATGTGGATGGAGG
>CAZOON010000314.1:0-2586 GCA_964581445.1 uncultured Halanaerobiales bacterium
ATGGTGATACCTTTGATGCAGATGATGTTATTTTCACCATTGAACGTACACAGTATCCAGAACTTGGACATTCTCTAAAAGAAACCTTTAAAAATATTGAAAACGTTAAAAAGATAAATGATTATAAAATAGAGATAAAATTGAATAAAGGTAATGCGAAATTTATGCACCAGTTTACAGATTTTAATGCTGCTGTTGTTTGTGCAGATTATGATTATGTAGAACTGGGTGAGACAGCTCCTATGGGCACAGGTCCGTTTATGTTGAAAGAATTAAAGCCTAAGGAGTCAGCCATATTAGTTAAAAATTCTGATTATTGGATGGAGGGCAAACCTGAGCTGGATGAAATTCACTGGAGCTGGGTGGATGATAAAACAACTCAGATTCAGATGTTGAAGAATGGTCAGGTAGATATGGCTACTGAACTTTTACTGGATGATGTATCCATGCTGGAAAATTCTCCGGGTGTTAAAACTTATAATGTGCGTCAATCATCTCATATTGTAATGTACATGAGGGCTGATGAAGAGCCATTTAATGATAATAGGGTAAGAACGGCTTTAAAGTATACAATTAATGATGAGGGTATTTTGAGGGCCGCATATGGTTTATTATATGATAAAGTTAAAGATGTTGTCAGTGTTCAGGAACACCCAATTTCTCCAATTTATCCCGTTTATACGGAACTTGAAAAACGGGGACAGGATATAGAAAAGGCCAAAGAATTACTGGCAGAAGCAGGTTATGCTGATGGTATTGATCTTACATTGTATTATGCCTCCAATTATCGAGTTGGACCAGAAGCAGCAATAGCCCTGCAGCAAATGGCAAGGCCTGCTGGATTTAATATTCAGCTGGCAGGATTTCCTAGAGATGTTTATCTTTCTAAATACTGGGGGAATGTTAACTTTGGTATTACAGGTTGGGGTAATAGAGCGGATATCGTTAATTTACTGAAACTTGCCTATACATCTGATGCTCCCTGGAGTGAAAGTGCTTACAGTAATCCAGAAATAGATGAATTAGTAGATAAGATTGCCTTAGAAACGGATAAAGAAAAGAGAAAAGAACTTGTTTGTCAATTAGAGAAAATATTTAAAGAAGATGGATCAGTAATTATTATAAATATGGGTAGATGGCATGGTCTTGGAGAAGATGTAGAAGGTTTTAAAGAAGCTTCAACATTTATAGGTGATTGGCGTGATGTGACCGTTAATAATTAATAAAGTTATTTTTAGGTAAAACCTTTAAACAGGAGGTCTTCCCTCCTGTTTAAAGGATTATCATTCGAAATTTTTATAGAAGGCAGTAGCAATAATCTTATTTATCATATATATATAAATAATTAATGATGTTGAGTGTGAAGAGTCTGAATTAAAAGAATTAGATGGTGGAATATTGATTGCAGGTCACTTATATAATTAAAGGAGATAATTAAGGAGGAATAAATTATGAATAATATGGATTTTGATATCTGGCAAAGGCCCAAGCTTAAATTATTAAATGAAGAACAATTAGAGAAAATATTTAATGCCTCATTAGAAGTTTTAGAAAAAACAGGAACTGTAGTTAAACATAAAGAAGCACTTGATATGCTTGATGGTGCAGGGGCAAAGGTAGTTGATAAAGAAAAAGTAAAAATACCTTCCAATCTGGTAGAAGAGGCTTTGAAAACAGTAAGTAGTAGTGTTGTTATCAGTAATAGAGATGGAGAAGATACCATGTTTCTGGAGGGGGATAATGTATATTTTGGTCCTGGCTCAGAGACCCCCTATGTCCTTGACCCCTATACAGGTAAAAGAAGAGGATCTGTCAAAAATGATACTGTCAGGGCAGCAAAAGTTATTGATTATTTACCTAATATTGATTTTGCTATGTCTTTTGGACTGGCGACTGATATCCAGAGAGAAACATGTGATGCTCATCATTTTGAAGCTATGGTTTTAAATACAAATAAACCTATTATTTTTACTGCCTATGATAAAGAAGGGATTGATTATATTTTTAAGATGGCTTCAGTAGCTATGGGTGGGGAAGAGAAATTTAGAGAAAATCCGTTTCTTCTTCATTATGCTGAGCCAACATCACCATTAATTCATTCGAAACCTACTATAGATAATCTATTTGCCTGTGTGGAAAGAGATATTCCGTTTATGTATGTGCCTGGTGCTTCTATGGGGGCAACTGCGCCTATGACTTTTGCCGGTGGATATGTACAGACCAGTACTGAATTCTTAGTTGGCCTTATTTCAACTCAATCAAAGAAAAAAGGTGCCAAAGTATTATTTGGTGGTGGAGTGAATCCACTTGATATGAAAACTATGGCCTTTTCTTATGGTGCCCCTGAAGCCTGGATTAGCAGGGTTATTAGAAAAGAGTTAGCCGAATATATGGGTGTACCGGTTTTTGCTACCGGTGGTTGTACTGACGCTAAAATTGTTGATCAACAGGCAGCAATCGAGGCCTCAAATTCATTAATGTTATCTGGATTGAGTGGACAGCATCTAATCCATGATGTTGGTTATATTGATTCCGGTCTTACATCCTCTCTGGAGATGCTGGTGATGGCTGATGAGATTATTGCTA
>CAZOON010000315.1:0-2585 GCA_964581445.1 uncultured Halanaerobiales bacterium
GGGGTAGGGGGTATAAATCTCTGGAGGTCCTGAGATCCGCACCGCGCCGGCAGGTTCAGACATGTACCCGCGAAATTACCCTAGGGGGGTATATTTATTATATAAGCCATTAAATATTATTAGCAGAATCTTTCTTTATAAGTTTTTCGATAAAGATTATGTCTCGAAGAGTAGTTATATTCATTGGCGTAACGGAGATTTTATTTTAAGTGTAGTTAGTCGTTTTTTACTTATATACATATTAAAAAAATTACTAATCTTTCATACCATCATCTATCCATTTATCAAATTCAAGTTTAATAATGTTGGCATTATAATATGTTCCATATTTAGTATAGGAATATTTTGTAAACCAATTCTTTGTTTTTTCACCATTTTTTTTCACAAGTATATCGATGAAATTATTATAACACAGCTTAGAATAAGCAAGTGATTTTTTCCCATTTTTATTACCTACAGATGAAAGATTGGAGGCTTTAGTTACAGCATCACCGATCCATACTTTTTCATTAATATCAACATTTTTCCTACCGGCCTTAACTACAAGTTCTTTTGCAGTTGCAACACCAATCCCAACTGCAACATTTGGAAAGCCTCTATCAGTTAAAAGTCTATTAAGCATTTTCATATATGTATTGGCATAAAATGATTTATTAGCAACTTCATATATATCATTCTGTTTAGGTGTGGTATATATAGCAAAAACACAATCACCACGAATACCTATAGCCCTTAAATTATCATCATTTCGTAAAATTTCAATAATTTCAGATGTAAAACTCCTAACAATTTTTGATACTTTTTCCTTGTTTTCATCTGAAAACAAAGTAGAAGAATCACGTAAATCAACAAAAACGCCTGTTACCCAGCTATAATAACCATTATCAAATGTAAATTCATTATCTGAGGGTAATTTATTTTTCTCAATGACTTCTAGTTGATTATCTAATATTTCTTCAATCCTTTTTTTCCCAGATTTATAATCATATACTGACATTAATATATCCTCTCCTACTTAATAAATTATTGAACCAATAAACAATGTGAGAATGAAACCAACAAATCCTAATGATATTATAATAAGACCCTGGTTATAATCATTATATTTTTTACTACAAATTTTTGAATTTATATAAATTTGAGAGATAATATCATTTACAAATTTTTCTTGACTACATTTTGTCATTTTTTGCTTATATTCTTTATAGGAATTATTTTTTGCGATATGGCGAAAAAATATTTTGGAATCTAAATCTAGGGATTCTTCTTTAATATCTAAACCATTTATTCTAGCAAATAAAGATGATATAAGTTTAAATATTCCGTAACCCAAACAAATACTAAATAGCACTAAAAAAAACAAATAAATATAATCTTTAAATTTTGATGATTCCAAGGCAGATATAATAATAATTTGCAATTCTTTTATACTATCACTTGTGAAAAAAATAGATAACATAACACCTATAATTCCCAATATAATTGATGTTTTGTTGTCACAAGTATTAATGAAACCAATTATTCTATCAAGAACATTAAATGCATCTTCTTTGCATATTTTTTTGTCAATATTAATTGGAATTTCATCCATTTTTTGAATCACTCCAAGTTAAATTATTTTATTCTTTAAATGATTAACAATATTAATTAAGATCAGTTTCATTTAATTTTTATGCTTACGATATAAACTTAATTACTACTTTGACCGTTATTTAATATATGAAGTTATATTATTTAATAATTTGAATATAACTTTAAAAAAACCTTTAATAAAATTTTTCGGTTTTTATTTGCAATATTTATTTAGATTGTTTGAGTTTTTTTAGTAAAGGAGGATCCAATGAAAATATCAGACAAAATCATTTTAATAAAACCAGAGGAATTAATACCTTATCATAACAATCCGAAGGAACATTCAACTGAGCAGATAGATAAAATTGCAAGCAGTATTAAAAACTTCGGATTCGTTCAGCCTATAGTTATTGATGGAGAAAAAGAAGTTATAATCGGGCATGGAAGATTAGCAGCGGCCAAGAAGCTGGATCTTAAAAAAGTTCCTGTAATGGTTAAAGACGATTTAACTCCTTCCCAGGTAAGGCAGCTGAGGTTGGCTGACAATAGGGTGGCGGAGAGCCCCTGGGATGAAGAGCTGCTGGCTGTTGAACTGGAAGTATTGATGGAAGAAGGAGCTGATTTAAGTTTAACCGGATTTGAAGAGGATAAGATTAATTCCATTCTTAATTTGAACAGTAATGAAGTTGAAGAGGATAGTTTCGATTATGAGGGAGCAGAGAGCAGGGCAAAGTCTAATACAATAACACTACCGGGAGATATCTGGCTTTTAGGCAGGCATAAGTTAATCTGTGGTGACAGCACTTCAGAAGAAGTATATAAAAATTTATTTGAGGATGAAAAGGCGGATCTAATTATTACGGATCCGCCTTATAACGTTAACTATGGAGATAAGGCAAATATGCTTAATAAGTATCAGAAGGGACACAGGATAACTGACCACATTAAAAATGACAATATGGAAGATGCTGACTTTGCAAAGTTTCTTTTTGAATCCTATTCCTGCATGTATG
>CAZOON010000316.1:0-2566 GCA_964581445.1 uncultured Halanaerobiales bacterium
AATAAATCTGTTACTAAAATGGTTATTGAGCAGAAGAAGAGAATTTCAATTACTCAAACTATAAAAGGTAAATATACTAAAGAAGTTCTTGTTTCTGCCAATCCAATTTTTAATGATAATAAAGAAATTGATTATATTATTACTAATTTAAGAGATTTAACCGAATTAAAAAGTTTAGAAAGAAAAAGTGAAAAACATTATAATTTAGCCAAAAATTATTATTCACAATTAAAAAAAGAAAAATATTTAAATAATAAAATAATTGCTGAAAGTGAAAAAATGAAAGATATAGTTAAAATGGCTTTTCAGGCATCTCAAATTGATTCAACAGTTTTAATAACTGGAGAATCTGGTGTTGGGAAGGAAATAATTGCCCAATTTATTAGTGATATGGACAAACAGAGTGAAAATTATTTGACAATTAATTGTGCTGCTATTCCCAATGATTTATTAGAATCAGAATTATTTGGTTATGAAAAAGGGGCTTTTACGGGTGCTTTTAAAAGAAAAAAAGGACTATTTGAAATAGCAGATGGTGGTACATTATTTATGGATGAAATAGATTCTTTAGCATTGAATTTACAGGCAAAATTGCTTAGAGTTATAGATACCATGAAATTTTCTCGAATAGGTTCAAATGAAGAAAAAAAAGTTAATGTAAGATTAATTGTAGCCAGCAATAAAAATTTTGATAGCTTAATAGAAGAAGGAAAGTTTCGTCATGATTTATATTATCGTATAAATGTTATACCAATAGATATTCCTCCTTTGAGAGAAAGAAAAGAAGATATTAGTGCTTTAACGATGTATTTTTTACATCTATTTAATAATAAATTTAATAAAAATATTAAAATAAAGAATAGTTGTATTAGTTATTTAGAAAATTATGATTGGCCTGGTAATGTGCGAGAATTAAGAAATTTAATCGAGAGAATTGTAGCTATGGAAAATAATTTGAAAAACAATACAATATCTTCAGACACATTACCCCAAAAAATTGTTGGTACCAATTATTTTAATAAAAAATATAGTATATTAATCAATGAAGTAGTATCTTTAGAAGAATTAATTAATGATGTAGAAAAAATATTAATTAAGAAGGCTTTAAATAAATATGGTTCTACAAGAAAAGCTGCTATTAAATTAAAAATTAGTCAGTCCTCTGTAGTAAGAAAAAAGCAAAAATATAATATTGATTATTAATTTAAATTCACAATCATATGATTGTGAATTTATCTTTTTCAAAAATATATTAAATAAATTTAATAGTTAAAACTGACTTTATAATATAAGGTGGTATGTTTCTTGCATTATATTTACAATAAGATAAAAATTAAAATAACAAAACAATTTAAAGGTATATTAAGTAATAAGTGAAATTTTATGAGGGAGGTTTTAATAATGAATGAAGTAGTAATTGCAAGTGCAGTTAGAACAGCTATTGGAACATTTGGTGGGAGTCTAAAGGATGTAAGTGTTGTAGAACTGGGGTCTATAGTAATTAAAGAAGCAATTAAGAGAGCAAATATAACAGTAAATGACATAGATGAAGTACTTATGGGTAATGTATTACAGGGTGGATTAGGTCAAAACACAGCACGTCAATCATTAATAAAGGCAGGGATACCCTTTGAAATACCTGCTACAACAATAAATAAGGTATGTGGCTCTGGTTTAAAAGCTGTTACTCTGGCCATTCAGGCAATAATGCTTGGAGATGCAGATATAATAGTAGCAGGTGGAATGGAGAACATGAGTCGTGCTGGATATATAAGTAATAACGCTCGTTGGGGTAAGAGGATGGGTGATGAAAAGCTAATAGATTTAATGATATATGATGGACTCTGGGAGATATTTAAAGGATATCATATGGGAGTTACAGCAGAAAACATAGCTGAAGAGTGGAATTTATCAAGAGAAGAACAGGACAGATTTGCATTAATGAGTCAGGAAAGGACAGAAAAAGCAATAAAAGAAGGCAAATTTGAGGATGAAATAGTGGAAGTTGAGATACCACAACGCAAGGGAGAAGCGATAATATTTAAACAGGATGAACACCCGCGTTTTGGAACAACGATGGAGAAACTTAAGAGACTAAAGCCAGCATTTAAGGAAGATGGGACAGTAACAGCAGGGAGTTCATCAGGGATAAATGACGGGGCGGCATCCTTAGTAATAATGTCAGGAGAAAGAGCTAATGAATTAGGGATAGAGCCATTAGCAAGGATAAAATCATATGCATCAGCTGGTGTAGATCCAAAGATCATGGGAACAGGACCAATACCTGCAAGCAGAAAAGCCTTAAAAAAAGCAAACTTAAAACTAGAGGAGATAGATCTGATTGAAGCCAATGAGGCATTTTCAGCACAGTCATTATCAGTTGTAAAGGAACTAAACTTAAATACAGAAATAGTAAATGTAAATGGAGGAGCAATTGCCCTGGGTCATCCCATCGGGGCCAGTGGGGCAAGGATATTAGTTACATTACTATATGAGATGAAGAAAAGAGATTCAAAATATGGACTGGCAACCCTGTGTATTGGTGGAGGACAGGGTATAGCTTGTA
>CAZOON010000317.1:0-2564 GCA_964581445.1 uncultured Halanaerobiales bacterium
ATGCTCTTTTAAATTTATATGAAGATGAGAAAATTAAAGATGAGTTAAAACAACTTGCAAGGGCCAATATTAAACCCCGTTTAAGGATGATAACACTTTATTATTATGCAGCTATAAATAATTATCTTGTTGTAGGCACAGATAATTGGAGTGAGTTAAAGGTAGGTTATTTTACCAAATATGGTGATGGTGGTATTGATATAACTCCACTGGGCAGTTTAGTAAAAAGTGAGGTCAGGGAATTGGCAAGATTTCTTAAAATACCTGAAAATATTATTACTAAAGCACCTTCAGCAGGACTCTGGGAAGGTCAGACTGATGAAAGTGAAATGGGAGTAAGTTATGAAGAACTGGATAAATATATTTTAAGCGGGAGGGCGGATACTGAGATTGAAAAAAGAATAGAAAAATTGACAGATAAAAGCAAACATAAATTAAAACCTGTACCTTTTCCTGCCAGAGAATTAATGTTTAAATAATCAAATATATAAAAATATACCTGATATACCGGATAAAAGGATAATAAAGAGGGGATGGATTTCTGTTTTAATTAAGATAGAGAGTGTTACCCCTGCAATAAGAACTCCTTTCCAGTCAGTAATAGCTGTTTTGCCAATAATATATGATACAGCTATAATTAAAGCAATAACAGCTGGTCTTAATGATTCGAGAAGATCTGTAATTGAATTATTATTTTTTACTTTATGATAGAATATGGCAAGTAAAATGACAAGTATAAATGAGGGACTGATTACACCTAAAGTGGCCATAATTGCTCCTCCAAAATTGGCAATTCTATAGCCAACAAAAGTTGCACTATTGATAGCAATGGAGCCAGGTGTCATTTCGGAGATAGCAATGATGTCAATTAATTTGTTGACATCTAACCAATTGTGTTTAATCAATTCTTCTTCAATTAATGAAATCATGGCATATCCTCCGCCAAATCCAAAAAGCCCAATTTTAAAAAAGGATAAATATAATTTAATTAATATGTTCATTTTTCTTTTGCCACCCTGATGATTTCATAGTTTTTAGAGATACTTTTCCCCAATCCGGTAATTGCAGCGATAATAATAATTATTACCGGGCTTATTTTAAAAAAGGCGTGTCCAATTAGTGAGAAAAGAAAGACGGCCAATATAAATGGTGACCAGTTAAATTTTTTGCTCAGATTATAGCCAGTATATGCAATTAAGGCCACAACTGCTGGTCTTATACCCTGAAAAATTGCAGATATTATCTGATTATCATTTAAATGAGTAAAGCCTATGCAGATTAAGCTTATAATTAAAAAGGAAGGAAGCGAAACCCCTATAGCTGCAATTAAAGCCCCTGTAAGACCAAAAAGTGAGTGACCTTTAAATATAGCCATATTAATTGCTAATGCTCCAGGTACTGACTGAGTCAGGGCGATATAATCCAAAAATTCTTCTTCTTCAATCCAGCCGTGTTTATCAACCAGTTCTTTTTTTAAGAGCGGAATCATAGCAAATCCACCCCCAAATGTAAATATACCTATCTTAAAGAAAGTAAAGAATAATTTAGAGATATTATGTAGATTTTTTTTCAATGTTGAGTCCTCCTGTATATTAACAGCAATAATTGTTTAAATATTCATTTCAACAGAAAATCTAAAATGGTCTCCTCTGATTAAACTCTCCCTTAGTTCAATTAAATTATCATCCTTATCATATGTATAACGAATTGTTTGGAAAAGGGGAAGGTCAGCATTAATATTCATAATTTTTTGTGTCTCTATGTTGGGGAGAACAGGCTCAAGAAATTCTTTGGCATTGATAAGATGGATATTATTTAATTCCAGTAGATGATAGAGTGAATTTTTGTCTAATTTCTTTCCTGAAAAACCCGGGAGATATTCAATGGGTATATAGGATGTTTCAAATATTAAAGGTATTTTATCCATTTCTCTTAATCTTCTAATTTCCCATAAGTCAATATTATTAAACTGTTTAATATCATTAAGTCCATGGATTTTATTTATTGAAATAATTTTTGTATCCGGGTTATCTATATTTTCTGCTATATTTCTACCAAAACTATAAAATTGAAGTAAACTCTGTTCCCAGTATAGTGGTTTGACCTGATAACCTTTTCCACGAAAGCTTTCAATTGTTCCCTGTTTTTTTAATACTTCCAGGGCTCTGCGTATTGTAGTTCTGGTGACATTATATTCCTGGCTAAGAGTATTTTCTGAGGGGAGAAAAGTTCCGGGAGGATATTTTCCTTCTCTTATTTTTTCCATTAATTCAGCTGCTATCTTTTCATAAGCACTGAGCATTTTTTTACCCATATATTCATCTCCTGAGCTGTGTTCACCGAAAACTTGTGTATACAAGTATATATTATACCCGGGATGATGTCAAGATAGTATTAGAAATTATTAAGAAACTTTGCAGGAAAAACTAAGTTTATGTAGAATATATAAAAAAGCTCATATCAAATAATAATATGATAATAAATAGGTGTACCGGTGAAATTTATCGGTAAGAATAGGGAATCAGGTGTAAATCCTGAACGGGCCCGCCACTGTAAGCAGTAGT
>CAZOON010000318.1:0-2562 GCA_964581445.1 uncultured Halanaerobiales bacterium
CACTGCACAAGACGTAGATTTGCAGGCACACAGGATAATGCCCTTCCAATTAGTCAAATAGAAAAAGCAGTTGAATATATCAGCAATCATCCTGAAGTAAGAGATGTACTATTATCTGGTGGAGATGCCCTGCTTATGTCTGATGACAAACTGGAAGAAATCATTAGCCGTTTATATGCAATACCACATGTTGAAATAATTAGACTGGGCTCAAGAACACCCTGTGTTATGCCTCAAAGAATTACTGACGATCTTGTAAATATGTTAAAAAAATATCATCCTATCTATGTTAATGTACAATTTAATCACCCTCTAGAAGTAAATGAAGTAACTGCAGCAGCAAGTGCTAAGTTAAATGACGCAGGAATACCTGTAGGCAACCAATCAGTATTATTAAAAGGTATTAATGACCAAGCAGCAGTATACAAACAATTGGTTCAGGATTTACTAAGAATAAGAATTAAACCATACTATCTCTATCAATGTGATCTTTCCAAAGGTATTGAACATTTCCGTACACCTGTAGCCAGAGGTATTGAAATTATTGAATCTCTCAGACAACATACTACTGGTATGGCAGTTCCTACTTATGTTATTGATGCTCCAGGCGGTGGTGGCAAAATTCCAGTAAATCCTCAATATTTAATCTCACAATCTGAAGGAAAAGTAATACTAAGAAATTATGAAGGAAAAATATTTGCTTATACTGAGCCAGGATATAATCCTAATGACCATGATACACCTAAAAATGCAAAAGGTGTAAGTAAATTAGCCCAGGATGGTAAATTTTCTTTAGAGTAAAAAGATCAAATACAACTACCCATCGCACAAATAAAAGCCGCACCTTTTCGGTGCGGCCTTTTTATTTGATTAAATTTAACTATTAAGCTAAAATTCTTTAAGGTCAGGACTTACTTTTAAATCTGCCTCTGTTTTTTCAATAATCTCTTCAACAGAAACACCTTCTGCCTTTTCTTTTAACAACAAGCCCTCTTCTGTGACTTCAATAACAGCAAGATCAGTTACTATTAAATCAACTTCATTTACTGCTGTTAAAGGAAGTGTGCATTCCTTTAAAATCTTGGGTTTGCCTTTTTTTGTTGTATGGGTTGTTGCTACAATAACTCTTTTTGCTCCAACAGTTAAATCCATTGCTCCACCCATACCGGGAACAAACTTACCAGGTATCATCCAGTTGGCCAGGTTGCCATTTTGATCAACCTGTAATGCCCCCAAAACAGTGGCATCAAGATGACCTCCCCTGATAATAGCAAATGATGTTGCACTATCAAAAAAGGCTGCCCCTTCTTTAAATGTAACTGGTTGTTCCCCGGCATTTGTTATATCCATATCCTCTTCACCTTCAGGAGGTGTTGGGCCAAGACCAACAAAACCATTCTCAGATTGCAGAATAACCTTTATATCATCTGAAATATAATTTGCAACTTTTGTAGGCAAACCTATACCCAGATTAACTAAATCTCCATCTTTAAATTCCTTAGCAATTCTTGCTGGAATTCTACTTCTAGCATCTGACATTATTTCACCCCACTTCTCCATCAACTATTGTGGCTGCACCCTGCCCGCCACCAATACATAATGTAGCCAAACCATATTTTACATCCCTTTTCTTCATTTCATGTAGTAATGTCACTAAAATCCTGGCCCCACTGGCCCCAATTGGATGACCAAGGGCTATTGCTCCACCATTTACATTAACTATATCAGTATTGAATTTGAGTTCCTTTATAACTACAAGTGACTGGGCTGCAAAGGCTTCATTAGCTTCTATCAAGCCCATGTCTTCAACCTTCAAGTTTGCTTTCTTTAAGACATTTCTTGTCGCTGGAATAGGACCTGTTCCCATTATTGCTGGATCTACCCCGCCTGAGGCATAAGATACTATTTTAGCCATAGGCTTGATACCCATCTCATCAGCCTTTTCCTTTGACATTATTACAAGTGCTGCAGCCCCATCATTAATTCCTGAAGAGCTACCTGCCGTTACTGTTCCATCTTTTTTAAAGGCTGGTCTTAGTTTAGCAAGTTTTTCTGCACTTGTGCCAAAACGTGGATGTTCGTCCTGTTTAAATATTATGGGGTCTTTTTTCCTCTGAGGTATTTCTACAGGCACAATCTCATCTTCAAATTTACCAGACTTGATTGCCTCTTCGGTCCTCTGCTGGCTTACTGCTGAAAATTCATCCTGCTCTTTTCTGGTCAGGTTCCATTGCTCCGCTATATTTTCTGCAGTTATCCCCATATGATAATCATTAAATACATCCCATAATCAATCATTTATCATCATATCAGTTATCTTACCATTACCCATCCTATTACCCCAGCGGGCACCTTCAACTATATATCCTGTTTTACTCATGTTTTCCATTCCACCGGCAACTATAATATCTGCATCACCAAGTTTTACGGCCTGAACTGCTAGATTAACTGATTTTAATCCAGAGCCACAGACTTTATTTATAGTCATAGAAGGCACTTCATAGGGAACTCCAGCCTTAACAGCAGACTGTCGGGCAGTATTTTGTCCAAGTCCACCCTGTA
>CAZOON010000319.1:0-2552 GCA_964581445.1 uncultured Halanaerobiales bacterium
TAAAGGTAGCTTTCTTTTTTACGTTTTTTATAAAGTATAAGCAAAATAACCAAAATAAGCACCAAGCATATAAAACTCACCATGGGCAAAGTTAGGAATATTCATAACACCAAAAACAATCCCCAGCCCCATAGCCATCAATATATAGGTGCCTCCTCTCAATACTCCAATAAGCAATAAATCCAGGATCATTTCCATTGATTAAACCACCTCACTCTTATATTCACCGGCCTTATCAAAAAAAGACAAGGCCGGTAGATTAATTACTATTTCTCTACATAGACACCTTCATTTAAATACTTTAATAATTCTTCTTTTGACATATGACCAATATCAAGATAATCCAGTGTATATCCTTCTTCATAAAAATCAGTCTGAACCATAGCTGATGCCAGATTAATCATAGAATCAATAATCGGGGTTTCAACACCATATTTTTTACCCAGTTCATGATATATATGACAACCCACAGGAATATCTTCAGTTATATATCTATTTTGAATATCAAAAGGTCCAGTACCATATTGAATGTAATCCTGCTCCTCAAATGGAATCTTATAATCTGAGCCCATATATTCTGGTCCTAAAATATTTTCTCTGGAAAAAAATTGTTCTTTATCAAAACGTTGAATACCTACATCCATAGCCTCTGCAAGTGATATTTCTTCCTGGTAGAATGCATGTTGAACCTCTGAAATAGAAGGACAATAAGAATGTGAATAAATGGAGTAATCATATTTATTTTCCCCATATATCAGACCCCAATTTTCCATTGTACTAACTCCAAGAATTGTGCCTGGAGTATGAAGAACCGGGTTAACATTACTAAAACCAATATCCATTATAGTATTTCCACCAACTGCACCTTCTCCATTAGTAACAGCATCCATTGAGCCCATATATTTTGTGCTTTCAAGAAAATCTTCCTGATCTATTGAAGGTATAGATGCACCTCTTAAAGTAATAGCCCTGTAATAGACCCTTATTCTGGGCATGATTACTCCACCTTTTTTGTCAACTCTGGAGCCATAAGGAGAGCTGGACCAGCCACCAATGATAACATCTTTATCACAACCGGCCTCTCTCATCATTTTTCTCAATAAAAGACTACCATAATTATCAGGATAAATATGAATAACCATACCATCTTCAAGGGCAGGGATTAATTTTTCAAAAAAAGGTTTATGCCCAAATGCTGGTGTAGTAACAATAACAATACCTGCACCTTCTACTGCTTCTGCTACATCAGTTGTCACCTTATCAAATTTTGCTATTCCAGATCTCTCAAAACCATAAAGATTCAATTGCTGTCCATAGAATTTTATACCCTTTTCTTCAACTCCAAATAAAGTTTCTTCTGCAAATCCTGGCAAATCACAAATCCTTACTTTACTACCAGCAAGTGCACAATCTGCTGCCTGTGCCTTTCCAACAGCCCCTGCTCCAAGTACTGCAATTGGTTTATCTTGCAAATAATCCATATTCCCCATTATCTTCTCCTCCTCTTATTTTTATTTTTTTCAACAATTTTCTGCACAGCATTTTCAACCAGATTATTAATATCTTCTTTTACTTCATCTGGTAATTCTTCAGGCTTATGTGTTTTAACAATCTCTCGTGTCTTTTCTAATACGCGTTCTTCCAGACTTTTAGCCCCCGCGTCTTTCCATTTATCGTAATTCTGCCTGTCTATAATTTCTGGATAGAAAACATCTCTAAATCTATCCATTGTATGCTGGTGGGTAAGATAATTACCCTGAGGACCAATATCATTAATGGCTTCAACTGCAAGGGCTTCATCACTGGTATCAATACCCTGTTTTATCCTTTTAACCATTTCAATAATTTCATTATTGAGCACTATTGAAGGTAATGAACTTGTCATACCACTTTCAATAAAACCTACATCATGAGCAAAATTCGCACCTGAAAGGGCTGTCATTAAATCATGCATTGTGGATTCTACAGCAACCTGTCCATCCATAATTTTAGAATCACTACATCCAGCATATCCCCAGGAAGGAAGATTATAATAATCTGCCTGGTCAACAGTTGCTGCCTGGCCAAGGGCATGTTCCGGACATCCATAGGAACAAATAGTTGTTTTCATATCCATAATATGGGTGGCATAACCAAACAAACAGGGAGTACCCTTATTTTTTAACTGGGCTATTAAAAGACCACTTAATACCTCTGCAGAACTAACTACCATAATTCCTGCCAGACTAACAGGAGCTACACCACCGGCAGTAGCACCCGAAGTATGAACCATGGGAAGCCTGTTTTCAGCCATAAAAAGTAGTTTTTCCAGTGCTTCTTCACTATGCATTAAAGGTGTAGTGGGTTCTGAATAAAGGACATAAAAAGGCTCCTGCTGTAATTTAGCGAGACTTCCCTTTATTGCTATCCCCATATTTTTGATTGTTTCATAATTTTCCCGGTCATATCCCCAGGCACATATAGGTTTATTTGTATTAAATATAAGTTGTCTGAATTCATGTAAATCTTCTGTACCTTCAGGGCAATCTGAGATTAAACCCATTGACATTGTG
>CAZOON010000320.1:0-2549 GCA_964581445.1 uncultured Halanaerobiales bacterium
GTCTAAGCGGTATTTTCTCAATTGCACTTATAATCGCCAGCAACATAGCAACACGTGCTGAAGGGCCATCTATCTTTCCTCCACCAACTATATTAACATGGAGATCATAATCATTCATATTTTTACCTGTTATCTTCCTTACTACAGAAGCAGCATTAAAAAGTGAATCTTTAGCCATACTACCGGCAGTTTCGTTAAATCTAATCTGCCCCTTACCCTTTTCCTGAGCAGCAAAGGCTACGGCTTCAATCTCAATAACTGAACCCAGAAAACCATGTACTCCAAGCCCAAATATTCTTCCTATCTCTGCCCTTTTGTTTGCCTTAACCTGACTTGTAGGAGTCATTCTCCGGTTTTGAATGGCCTCAAATAAAATCTCCCGGTCAATAATTATATTGCCATCACCATATTTTTCCTCGTTTTCATACAGGGCCAGACTATAGGCATCAAGCAATAAATTAATAGCCTTACGGGCCTCAGTTGTATAATTACTGATAATCACTGCAACTTCTTCATCAATCTTAACATCTATTTTTTTAACAGCATTATTTATAATTTCCTGAATATGATGACGATTTAGCGGATTAAAAAACACCTCTGCACTTCTAGAGCGAAAAGCAGGGTTTATCTCTTCCGGGCTTCTTGTTGTAGCCCCAATCAGGATAAAATCTGCCGGTGCCCCTTCTTCAAATAATTTTTTAATATAGAGAGGGATGTTTTCATCATTTTTATCATAATATGAAGATTCAAATTTAACCCGTTTATCTTCCATAACTTTTAATAGTTTGTTTTGAAGCATAGGATCTAGCTCGCCGATTTCATCAATAAAAAGAATTCCCCCATGAGCCTCTGTAACCAGACCTGTTTTGGGTTCAGGAACTCCACCATCAGCAAGCTTTTTTCTTGCCCCCTGATAAATTGGGTCATGAACTGAGCCCAGGAGAGGATTGGTCACTTCTCTGGGGTCCCATCTCAGGGTAGTACCATCAAGCTCCACAAAATTTGAATCATCATAAAAAGGCGCATTCTTCCTCTTTTTTGCCTCTTCTAAGGCCAGCCTGGCTGCTGTCGTCTTACCAACACCAGGAGGTCCATACAATATTACATGTTGAGGATAGGGGGAAGCGACCTTGGAAACCAGGGCCTTAAGTGCCTTTTCCTGTCCAACAATCTCTTCTAAATTGCACGGCCTGACTATCTCCAGTGTTGAGCGATTCAAATTCTTTGTCTCCATTTTTTCCAATTGAGCGAGACGTTTTAAGGTATCTGCATTATCGACACAACTTTTTTCTTCCTTGACAATCTCTTTTTTTATTTCATTAAGATATTCCCTCTGCCTTTTTTCCATCCTTTCGGCAATCTGTTCCTCAATATCCTGCTCCACATTTCTTTCGGCAAATAAATCGGCAAGTCTACTTTCAATCTTCTCAATCCTGGTTTCAATATTATCTTCCCCCATTTTAATACTGGGCTCTTCAAATAATATACGGGCAAGTGCAGTTAACCTCTCTTCAGTTTTATCAGAACTCATAAGGTCAAGTGCATTTACCTTTCCAGCCTTGAGGAGAAATTTATCATTACCATAATAATCATTTGCTTTTCGAAATAATATTTTTACCTGGCGCTCATTTTCATTAATACTTGCATTCTCTTCTTTTTTGTTGAATAACCCCTGCCAGAAGGATTTCATTATTTTTCCAACTCCTTATGCTTCTACCACTTTTACCTTCAATTCGGCAGTAACATCTTCATATACTTTTACATTAATTTTATGTGTACCAAGTGTCTTTATGTGATCATCGAGTTCTATTTTTCTTTTATCTATATCATAACCAGCCTCTTCAACTTTTTCAAATATATCTTTACTGGTAACTGAGCCAAATAATTTTCCGTTTTCACCAGATTTAACAGCAAAAACAAATTTTTCTGCTGAAAGTTTTTCAGCCAGAGCCTGAGCTTCTTTACTAAGCTCTTCTTTTTTTCTTTTTTGTTTTTTAATCTTCAATTTAAGATTTTTTAATTTTCCTTTGGTAGCCTCTACCGCTATACCTCTTGGTAATAAATAATTTCTTGCATAACCATCCGCTACCTCTACTACATCACCCATAGCTCCTAATTTTTCTACATCTTCCTGTAAAATAATCTTCATTTTTCTAGCCCCCTCAATAATTTTAATATAAATGTATTGTTTTAGCAATAGAAATATTAGCCTTATATTTCTATCCTCCTCAAATCAAACCATTGGTCAACAAGACCAGCGAGCGCAAGTGCTATTGGCACAAGTGGAATAAATATTATCACAAAAATATATAACCAGTTTAAAAAAGGTTTATTCCCATTTTTAGTTATATAATAGCGCCCCACTGCAAATCCCTGTAAAAAGCCAGAAACAAAAGTACAATATTTAAATTTGAAAAGATAATACTGGATTTAAATATTAAACCAATTACTAATCCTAACGAAATTAGCCAGCGATTAAAATACCAATATTTAATTGGTTTATATGCTATTACCCTGAAACCTTTATGAATTAAATACCAGGTACTTAT
>CAZOON010000321.1:0-2541 GCA_964581445.1 uncultured Halanaerobiales bacterium
TAGTGATTCAGAAAGTTTTACAAAAAAGGAAAATGAGTGGTCTTATATAAAAGTAAATGGACTTAAATTAATAAATGCTTTTCTTTGTCCACATTTTAATGAGGATGATAGAGAAGAAGATTTTAAAGAAATGTTAAAAAAATATAATGAAACTGGAATAGCCCTGGAAAATAATAGTGCAATAATAATTAAAAATAATAAATATAAAATAATAACATCTGATGAAAAGGCGAAAGCCTATAAAATATATAAAAATGAAGGAAAAATAATAACTGAAGTAATAAAAAAAGAAACAAATTATAATGAATTAGATAAATTACTTACTAAGACCGCCACATAACGATCACATAACATGGTGTTTATGTTACGCCAAAGAGCATGGCTACCCTTCGGGACATGGCTTTTTGACATGCTGTTTGCAATTGATAAAAGACAGCGGTTGTCATAGCAAACAGCCTGCCAAACCTTGAGTTAAGAAACATTGGGAAAGACGTCCAGGTACAAGCCACGTCGTAAACACCTTAAACGTTATGTGAAATATGCTGCAGTTTAAATATTCAGTCAAAAAAGCAGGCACCTCCTTGGGCTTCCTACTTTTTTGACCTCACATGAGATTATAAAGTTATTAAGCGACATTTTTTTTGGATACGATTCTTTCAAAAATTTAATCGAATTTATTTCAATAAGTCTTTAATACCATAAAAGTTAAACGATGTTGTACTTTTACTATATGGTGTTTTTAGTATATAATTATATAACAATTGTAAGTGCTAAGCTATTTTTAATTTGTTTAAAAATAGCTATTCTCTGGAGGTATAAATTAAATTATGAAAAACATTGGCAAACAAAAAGAAAATAAATATGAATTTAAACAAGTAAATAGACAAGACAAAGAAATGTTAACAAAAGTAAAAAAGCTTTTTTTAGAATATGCTCAATCACTTGAAATAAATCTTGATTTTCAAGATTTTGAAACAGAACTAAATAGTTTACCAGGAAAATATGGATTACCTTATGGAGTTTTAATATTAGCATTAGTTGATGATAGAGCAGCGGGATGTATTGCTCTTCGTAAAATTTATAAAAACATATGTGAGATGAAACGGTTATATGTTTGTGAAGATTATAGAGGATTAGGAATTGGTAAAACGCTTATTAATATGATAATTGAAGAAGCCAAGAAACTTAATTACCAATATATTAGACTTGATACTCTTCCAACGATGAAAAAAGCACAAGATTTATATGAATCAATAGGGTTCTACGATATAGATTCTTATAGATATAATCCAATTAATGGAACAAGATTTATGGAGTTAAATATAGAAAAATATAGTGGTTAGATAAAAATAAATAGTTCAACTTAAAATTTTATTTTATATATTTTTGCAACAAAATGAGAGTATAGTATACATTTTTCGCTATTTCAGTACTGTATAATATCTCATATCCAAATCCTATAAATTCTAGAAAAAGAAAGTATATATCTCAAAATTATATTATTAAAGTTATTGACCAAAGTAATGAAAATGGTGGAATAGAAAAAATAGAATATGCTTATAGTTTATCTGAATTTGAAAACAAAATTAGAAAAATCTTATTGAATTCAAAAGGAGATATTGATACATATTTTTCTACAGTAAATCAGGAACAGCAAAAAAACGTAAGAATTTTGAAAGTTTACTTAATAGTATTAGTGAATACATAAAAGCTTTTAAAAAATTTAATTCTACTTTAAAAGAAATTTCGGAATATTCAATTACTCTAAGTCCCCAAGAAGTGGATTCAAGGGGTATTGTTATAAGACATGATATTTTTCAGTGAGAAGTCATGATCTTCTACAGATAATTGTAATAATTGGACATAAAATATTGCAGTTGCTAAACTGACACAATACTCCCAGATTGTGTTACATGACCTGGGTTACTTTCAGTGAATAATTCATCTCCTGTAGAGTCCATGGGAACTATTCCTATAGTCCCGTTTTCGTCTATTACAAGACCATTAGTCCCATCATTCAACTTTACTTTCCCGATTATTTGAGATCCTTCTGGTATTTCATCAATGATATTAACTGACTGGCCACCACTTGCACTAACCTTGCTCGGTACCAAAATTCCAGCATCAGTTACACCATAATTAATTGAAGGCTGAAACCAATCTGGTGTATTCCCCTCCTCAAACCAGACTTTCGGAACGTTAAATGTTCTTTTTTTATTTTTAGTAAAATAACCACGTTTATCAAATTTTGTAACCAATTTAATTCACCGCCTTATTTTTACTCATAAGAAAAACACCCTCCCAGGTGTTTAATGTTGGTTTTATTTGTTTGTAATAATTATTTATTTTTCTGCACGGCCATGCTCAAAATCTACACCTACAATAATTTTTGCCCCACATTCACATTTTATTTTTCCGTTTTCTTTATACATCAAAGTATCAATATCTTTTTTATATTTTCTATTACAAAAGGGGCAGGTGACTTCTAATTTTTCATTCAAGTTATATCTTTTTTCGACCATTTAATCACTCCTCTTGTAT
>CAZOON010000322.1:0-2532 GCA_964581445.1 uncultured Halanaerobiales bacterium
GTATAATTTCTACATTATATTCTTCCCCTGCTTTTTTAGCATATTTAACACCTTCAACTGTATCGTGATCAGATACAGCTATAGTAAATATATTATTACTGGCTGCCAGTTTTACTATCTCCTCTGGAGTCATACTTCCATCTGAAAAAACTGAGTGTATATGCAAATCTGCTGCCATAATCTTTCCCCCTTCTTATATTCTACCTGTGATATTATACCATAATAGGCCTATCCATTCATGAACCGCCATTAAATTTGTCGTCAGGGCACCCCTATTGGGTAAATAGTCAAGCCAGCCCATCCTTTGATTATAAAGATACCCTGTTGGTACAGCTATAAAATCAATCCCCTGTTTTTTAAAAGCTGCAGCTGACCTTTTCATATGAACAGCTGAAGTAACAAGATATATTTTTTTAAATCTATTTTCCTTTAACCACTCTTTAATATAATAAGCATTTTCATAAGTAGTTCGAGCCTTAAGCTCAATAAATAGACTGTTTTCAGGGACACCCATCTTCCTAAACCACTCTGCTGCAACTGTTGCCTCTCCCGGTCCATCCTGGTCAATAGATGTTCCACCTGTGAAAACAAGTGGAACATTTAATTCCTGATATATTTCATAAGCCTTTATAGACCTGTACAGACTGGTAGAGCTCAAAACAGCCCTATTATTACTTAAATAATGTACCCCGCCTCCGAGCACAACTGCCGGTATTTTCTCCTGAAAACTTTCAGGTGGATTATAGGAATTTTCTAAAGGCAAAGTAATTAATTTAACTCCCAGACCTGTAAATGTTACAAACATCATAATAATAGTAATAAATGAAATAATTTTTATTATAAAGTTATTATCTTTTTTAAATATATATAAAGTTATAAATCCCCATAATAATATAAAAATACCAGGAAAACTTAAGAATGAAGCTATTATTTTTTCAATTGCCAGCATTTATATTCTCCTTTTTAATTTTCTTCCACCAATCCTGATGCTCCTGATACCAATTAATTGTATCCCGCAAAGATAAATCAAAATCCCGGTCAGCTTTATAACCCAATTCATTATTAATCTTACTAAAATCTATAGCATAACGGCGGTCATGGGCAGGTCGGTCTTTAACATATTTAATTAAAGTTTTAGATTTATTTAATATATCCAGAATCTTTTCTGTAATGACAAGATTTCTTCTCTCATTAGAGGCCCCTATATTATAAATTCCGCCGGCCTTACCCTTTCTCAAAACTAAATCTATCGCCTTACAGTGATCTTTTACATAAAGCCAATCCCTGATATTATTACCATCACCATAAAGGGGTAGTTTCTTATCTTCCAGGGCATTAGTAGTAAATAAAGGGATTAATTTCTCAGGATATTGATAGGGACCAAAATTATTCGATGATCTTGTTATATTAACATTTAAACCATAGGTTTTATAATATGACTTAGCCAGCAAATCTGCACTCGCTTTACTTGCTGCATAAGGACTACTGGGATTAACAGGACTATCCTCTGTAAAAGAATCTCCTTTAATTACCGAGCCATAGACCTCATCTGTAGAAATTTGAACAAATTTTTGAAGCCCATATTTTTTAGCAATATCTAGCAAAACCTCTGTTCCCAGTACATTTGTAATCAAAAAAATATCCGCACTTTTTATACTCCGGTCTACATGTGTTTCGGCTGCGAAATTAACAAGATAATCTATTTTTTCTTTAAAAATATCCTCAACTAAATTTCGGTCACAAATATCACCCTTAATAAAAGTGTAATTCTTATTATTTTCTACTTCCTTTAAATTATCTAAATTACCGGCATATGTTAATTTATCAAGATTAATTATCTCATCATTATAATTTTTTAATATATAATGTATAAAATTACTACCTATAAATCCTGCACCACCTGTGAGCAATATTCTCATAAAAAATCACCTCCCCGGCTTTTTAACACCTTTTAATATTATATATCATTAAATTATATATTTAAAGATAGATTATTAAAATTCACTTCCAGACATAGTTAAAAGGGCACCCTTAAGGGTACCCTTTCCTATATTACTAAATTTTATTTATTCTATTCTACCCAGCCACGTGCTTTCATGGCCTCTGTCAGCCTGTTGATTGCAACCATATAGGCTGCTATTCTCATGCTAACATCATTTTCTTTATATGTTTCATATACCTTATTAAAGGCGTTAACCATAATTCTTTCCAGTTTTTCATCCACTTCTTCTTCTGACCAGTAATAATTACTTAGATTCTGAACCCATTCAAAATAAGAAACAGTTACTCCACCAGCATTTGCCAGGATATCAGGGAAAATAACAATACCCTTTTTATTTAATATCTCATCGGCATCAGGTATAGTAGGTCCATTAGCAGCTTCAACAATTATTTTGGCCCTTATACCATCGGCATTATCCTTAGTAATCTGGTTTTCCAGGGCAGCAGGGATTAAAATATCACAATCAACATGTAATAATTCATCTCTGCTCAAATCCTTTGAACCCGGAAAACCTTTCACTGTTCCATTTT
>CAZOON010000323.1:0-2528 GCA_964581445.1 uncultured Halanaerobiales bacterium
AAACTGGTGAGTTTGGGAAGGTTGATGTAGGCGGGGGAGGTACTATAGGTAAATTTTTATCAAATAGAAATTCAAATGTACTTGATTGTGGTCCTTCTTTATTATCCATGCATTCGCCATTTGAATTAGTCAGTAAAGTTGATATGTATCAGACTTATAAGGCGATAGGGGTTTTTATAAATAGATAAAAAAAGAAAAGTTTTGATAGGAGGGGAAGTATGGGGATTATTTCATATCTGACTCGTAGATTAATATTTTTTATACCAGTATTAATTGGTGTTACTTTAATAACTTTTACAATTTCTCATCTGGTTCCAGGTGATCCAGCAGTCATGATGGCTGGGCCTAAAGCAAAACCAGAGGTTGTTAATAAAATTAGAGATGATCTGGGTTTAAATAAGCCAACACATATACAATATTTAATATATATAAAACAATTATCTAAAGGAGACCTGGGAGATTCTTTACATTCTCATCGGCCGGTGTTGCAGGATATTAAGGAATATTTTCCAGCTACTCTAGAATTAACTATTTTTAGTATGATAATTACACTGATTATTGCTATTCCTTTTGGGGTTATTTCTGCAAAAAACAAAGATAGGGTACCAGATCATTTGAGTCGATTTATTGCGCTTGTCGGGGTAGCTACACCGTCATTTTGGCTGGGAATGATGTTATTACTCATATTTTATCTTGTGCTGGGTATTTTACCAGGGGGAGGTAGAATAAGTAGTGCAGTTTCAGCGCCTCCTACTGTAACAGGGCTTTATGTTCTCGATTCTATACTGAATGGTAATTTCCAGGCTTTTCTTAGTAGTTTAAAACATCTAATTTTACCTTCAATTACTCAGGCTGCTTATAGTATTGGTTTGTTAACCCGAATGGGCCGGTCCAGTATGTTAGAGGTATTAAGACAGGATTATATTCGTACAGCCAGGGCAAAGGGATTAAAAGAGAAAGTTGTTATTTATAAACATGCTTTAAAAAATAGTTTAATTCCAGTTATTACTATGGTAGGTATGAGTTTTGGATATTTACTGGGAGGGTCAGTACTAACTGAAACAATTTTTTCCTGGCCCGGGATGGGCAGGTATGCTGTAAAGGCAATTACCTTCCTTGATTTCCCGGCTGTTATGGGAGTAACAGTAATAATGGCATTATTGTTCGTTTTAATTAATCTCATGGTAGATTTGGCATATTACTATGTGGACCCCAGAATAAGATTGGAATGATAGGAGGCAGAATATGTGGAGAAAAATTAGTAAAAGACCTCTGGGTTTAATAGGTTTAATAATATTATTTGTTATAATCTTTACAGCAATATTTGCAAATTATCTGCTTATGCATAATCCAAATAAAATAGATTTGCGCTCGCGTCTTCAATCACCAAATTTAAAACATCCTTTTGGAACAGACCGGCTGGGTAGAGATATTTTTAGCAGGATTATTATGGGGACCAGGATATCTTTGAAGATTGGTTTAATTGTTGTTGCGATTGCCTTTCCACTGGGCACAATTATTGGTGCTATAGCAGGCTTTGCCGGGGGGATGATTGATGAAATAATTATGCGAATAACTGATATATTTTTGAGTATACCTGCTTTAATACTGGCGATGTCTATAGCAGCTGCCCTGGGACCTTCTTTAAATAATGTTGTAATTGCCCTGGGTATCGTGTGGTGGCCATGGTATGCAAGGTTAATTAGAGGTTCAGTTTTGCAAATTAAGGAACTGGAATATATTGAAGCAGCGAGAGCAATAGGTAATTCTAATATAGTAATAATATTTAAACATATTATTCCTAATTGTCTGGCACCAGTTATGATAAATGCTACTCTGGATTTTGGTTTTGTAATTTTATCTGCTGCAGGATTGAGTTTTATTGGACTTGGAGCACAACCTCCTTCACCTGAATGGGGAGCTATGCTTGCTAGTAGTAGAGATATACTTAGAGAGGCCTGGTGGGCCGCTACTTTTCCTGGATTCGCAATTTTAATAACTGTACTTGGTTTTAATCTTGTTGGTGATGTCTTAAGAGATATATTTGATCCAAAGTTAAGAAATTAATTAAAAAGGGGAGATTAGAATGAAAAAGTTTTATCTTATTACTATTGTTTTAATGATTACTGTTTTTTTAAGTATTACTGTGCTGGCTGAGACTGATGTGAAAAACCCGGATAAATTCATTTTTGCAACTAATGAGGATATCCCGACACTTGATCCAGCAGTTTCTTATGAAAATACTGGATTTAGAGTCATGTATGTGATGTATGACAGGCTTTTAACTTATGAAGGTAGCTCAACCGAAATAAAATCCATGCTGGCAACGAACTGGGAAATATCAGATGACCAAAAAACTTATACTTTTCATTTAAGAAAAGATGCATATTTTCATGATGGGACAAAAGTAACAGCAGATGCAGTTAAATATTCATTTAACAGGATGTTATCTATTGGTAAAGGTCCATCAGGATTATTTTCAGGAATTATTGATGGGAATTCAATTGAAGTAATAGATGACTATACTG
>CAZOON010000324.1:0-2528 GCA_964581445.1 uncultured Halanaerobiales bacterium
GAAATATGTACTTAACCCCCAATTAGCAAAATATGTGCCAGAGAATCTTGCCAGAAGATATGATGTTGTACCCATTGAAGTGAGAAATAATTTTTTGAAATTAGGAATGAAAAATCCTCTGGATTTAGTAGCAATTGATGATATTGAAATGACTTCAAATTTAAAAATAGAGCCAATGATTGTAAGCAAAAGAGAGATTAGACAGGCCATTGCTCAGATATATTCAGCAGGAGAAGAAGATACGGCTGAGGTATTTGCCAGTTTAAACGAGGTTTCTGCTACTGAAGAGCCAGAGCTTGATGAACTTAAACGTATGATTGAAGATGCACCAATTGTTAGATTGGCCAATATTATTATCAGCCAGGCAATTCAACTAAGGGCTAGTGATATTCATATAGAGCCTCAGGATAATATTGTGAGGATTAGATACAGAATTGATGGAGTTTTGATAGAAAAAATGACTGCTCCGAAACATACGCAGGCAGCCCTTATTTCCAGGATAAAGATAATTGCAGATATCGATATTACTAAACGCCGTATACCTCAGGATGGGCGCGTAGAAATGAATGTAAAGGGTATTAAAGTAGATATGCGTGTTTCTACTTTGCCAACTATTCATGGAGAAAAGGTAGTTATTCGTTTATTAAATAAAGATGAAAGCCTGCTTGATATTGAAAAATTGGGTTTTAATAAAAGAAATCTAAAATATTTCAAAAATCTTATAAATAAACCACATGGTATATTACTTGTAACAGGGCCAACAGGGAGTGGGAAGTCTACAACACTTTTTGCTGCTCTGAATAGATTAAATACAGCAGATAAAAATATAATTACAATTGAAGACCCGGTTGAATATCAAATAAATGGAGTTAATCAGGTTCAGGCAAATCCAGAAATAGGACTTACTTTTGCAGAAACATTGAGGTCAATTTTGCGGCAGGATCCAGATATTATTATGGTTGGTGAAATCAGGGATGAAGAAACTGCAAATATAGCTGTCCGTTCAGCATTAACTGGACATTTAGTCTTAAGTACCCTTCATACAAATGATTCAGTTAGCTCTATTACCAGATTGGTGGATATGGGGATACCCCCTTATCTTGTAGCTTCAACATTAATTGGGGTAATTGCGCAAAGGCTTGTCAGGAAATTATGTGATGATTGCAAGATATTATATGAGCCCGGTATTGAAGAGCAGAAGTTCTTTGACATTGATAAAAGGCAAGAGTTATTTAACCCTGGCTCCTGTGAGAAATGTGGATCAACCGGTTATAAGGGGAGGCTTGCAGTTCAGGAGGTACTTCTTATTGACAAAACTATAGAAAATATGATTACAACTGGAGAGAGTGAGCAGGTTATAAAAGAATATGCATTAAAAAATATAATGACAGGGCTTAAAGAAGATGGTAAAATGAAAGTAATAGATGGTTTTACAACATATAATGAGATTGCCAGGGTAATTGTCTAAAGAGGTGAAATAATGGATATAAGGAATTTATTAAAAGCTGTAGTTGAAGATGAATCTATATCTGATCTGCATTTAACCGTTAATTCTAAACCGGTTGTTAGATATACCGGTAAATTAAAAATATATGAGGAATATCCTGATAAGTTTAGTTTTAATGATATGAAAGAGATTGCTAAAGAATTGATGACTGAAGAACAATGGCAGAGCTTTGAGGAAAATGGTGAACTTGACTTTTCCTATAGTGTACCCGGTTTTTCACGTTTTCGTGTAAATGCCTATTATCAAAGGGGAGCGGTAAGCCTGGCTTTAAGGGTTATACCAACTGAGATTCCAACTGTAGATGAACTGGGATTACCTGAAATAATAAAAAAACTGGCCATGCAACGCCGTGGATTAATTCTTTGTACAGGCCCGACAGGTAGTGGGAAGTCAACTACCCTGGCTGCAATGCTTGATGAGATCAATGAAAAAAGGCACTGCCATATTCTGACACTGGAAGACCCGATAGAATATTTACATCATCATAAAAAATGTATTGTACATCAAAGGGAGGTGGGTATCGATACCAGTAATTTTGCCAATGGTTTAAGGGCTGCTTTAAGACAGGACCCTGATGTTATACTTGTTGGTGAGATGAGAGATCTGGAGACCATTTCAATTGCACTGGAAGCTGCCGAAACAGGCCATCTTGTACTGGCAACATTACATACCAGTGATGCCCCCAAAACTGTGGACAGGATTATTGATGTTTTTCCGGCTCATCAACAACAACAGGTTAGAATCCAGTTATCATCATCTATTGATGGTATTATCTCTCAACAGCTTTTACCGAGAAAAGATGGAAATGGGCGGGTTGCTGCTATTGAAATATTAATAGGTACACCTGCTGTCCGGAATATTATCAGAGATGGCAAGAGTTCTCAACTGGAATCAACAATGCAGACCGGTGCCAAATATGGAATGCTCGTACTAAATAATTTTCTGATTAAATTATATGAAAACAAACTTATAGATCTGGAAACAGCTATTCGCAGATCAAACAATCCAGATTATATAAAGA
>CAZOON010000325.1:0-2517 GCA_964581445.1 uncultured Halanaerobiales bacterium
TATTTTTAATTAAGATAAAGAAATTAAAAATACATAAATAACTTTCTATGGGTCCTGGGCCAGGAATAAATTTCCTGGCCCTTTTATATTTTTTTAAAAAAGAAAGGAGGTCAAAAATAATTTTATGCAGGATTAGAATTAGAGCTTCTATTCCCTGCAGATCAAAACTTATAGCAGATTAATTATACCACATTGAAACAGCAATGTAAATTTGTTAAATTGTTCAGGATATGTTTATGAGGAGGGAGAAAATGGATTATTTAGAAATTGCCAATAGTTTACCTCTATGGTTTGCAGCTGGTTTTGCTGTAATTCTAGTTTTGTTACAGGCATTTCTATTTGTAAAAAAATCTTTAAATGCTGGAAGTAAAATGGGTTTAACAGATGATCAGATGAAAAGTGCAATTCGAAGTAGTGCCTTATCATCCATTGGTCCTTCACTGGCAATATTAGCGGGGATGATATCCCTGCTGGTAGCAATAGGTGGGCCTTTATCATGGATGAGATTATCATTTATAGGTTCAGTAATGTTTGAACTTATGGCTGCTGGTTTTGGTACTGAAGCTCTGGGTATTAAATTAGGTTCTGAAGGTATGAATGGATTGGCTTTTGCAAATGCTGTCTGGACTATGACTCTGGGGGCAGTTGGCTGGTTACTGTTTACAGGCTTATTTACTTCTAAAATGGATAAGTTACGTAATACTCTGGCTGGAGGTAAGGAAAAACTAATACCGATTATTTCAACTTCAGCAATGCTTGGAGCCTTTGCTTATTTAAATGCAGGCAGAATATTAGCCTTTGATAAAGGAACCATAGCATTAATTACCGGAGCAATGGTCATGACAATATTAATTAAATTGGCCAATAAAGCACATATACTCTGGATAAAAGAATGGGCGCTGGCCATATCAATGTTTAGTGGTATGTTCGTTGCTGTTGTTTTTTAGAAAAAAGGAGGGAATGATGTGTCTGAGAAAGAAAAAATATTTAACGATGATTATATTCCATATATTGTAAAATGGGGAAGGTTAACAAACTTACTTGCGGTAGTTATATCTTTTGGACCATTAATAGTACTGGCGGTTGGTTTTAATCTTCTTCCAGAATTCAGTACAATAATTGCTGGAGCAATAGCCATCTGGAGTGCAGTTGCTGCTTTCTGGTTTGTAGAACCGATTTCATATTACCCAATTCTTGGTATCCCTGGTACCTATATGTCCTTTCTTGCAGGTAATATATCTAACCTGAGGCTACCATGTGCGGCAGTTGCTCAGGAATCAGCTGGTGTTGAGCCCGGCTCTGAGGAAGGCTCAATTATTTCTACCCTGGGTATTGCAACCTCGATTATAATTAATATTTTGTTTTTAACCTTTGGAGTATTAGCCGGGGCAGCTGTCCTGGCAGCGTTGCCAGAAACAGTAAGGAGTGCCTTTGACTATATTCTTCCAGCTTTATTTGGTGCAATCTTTGCTAATTTTGCTATAAACAGACCAAAAATTGGAGTGATAGCGCTTGGCTTTGCTTTCATAATGACCATTTTAATGAATAGAGGTTATTTGAGTTTCCTGCCAGGGATTCCTTCATATGCAGTAATAATTGTCTCCGTTTTTGGAACCATCTATGTGGCCAGAAAATTATTTGAAAAGGGTTTAATTAAATGATAATTATTTTTAAGGAGTTGATAAGATGAGTAAACAGAACTTATGGGATTGGCTTGAAAGTAATGAAAATTTATTGATAGATATTGCACAAAAGATCTGGGATAATCCAGAACCCAGTCTGGAAGAAAAGTTTGCTTCAGATTTACAGAGTTCTATTCTGGAAAAAGAAGGTTTTAGGATTAATAAAGGAACAGGAGAGATGCCCACTGCATTTGTAGCTGAATATGGAGATGGAAGCCCCATCCTGGGTGTGCTTGGAGATTATGATGCCCTGCCCGGTTTATCCCAGAAAAAAACTGCGCATCAGGAAGTAGCAAAAGAGGGAGCAGCAGGACATGGTTGTGGTCATAGTTTACTGGGCACAGCAGGGCTTGGGGCAGCTCTTGCTATTAAACAGGCTATAGATGAGGGTGAAATAACAGGAACTGTAAGGTATTATGGGTGTCCAGCCGAAGAAACCCTGGTTGGTAAGGTTTTTATGGCTAGAAATGGGGTTTTTGATGATCTTGATGTCTGTTTAAGCTGGCATCCGATGCAGGCCAATAAAGTCTGGGGCTCAAGCTCACTTGCCATGAATTCTGTGCGCTTTAAGTTTAGAGGTAGAGCAGCTCATGCAGCAGCCTCCCCTGACATGGGACGAAGTGCTCTGGATGCTGTTGAATTAATGGATATTGGTGCTAACTATCTAAGGGAACATATAAGTGACGAGGCCCGGATTCATTATTCAATTACAGATGGTGGGGGAGAACCAAATATTGTTCCAGCTAAAGCCTCAGTCTGGTATTATATCAGAGCACCTAAAAGAGAAGAGGTTGAGGAAATCTATGAACGATTAATTAAAATTGCTGATGGTGCA
>CAZOON010000326.1:0-2515 GCA_964581445.1 uncultured Halanaerobiales bacterium
TTAGTATATGGTCTTAATGCTGTAAAAGAGATACGTAAAGAAATAGACAATTTAGGAATGAATAAAATTCTTTTAGTTACTGATAAAGGGGTTCATGAAGCAGGAATACTGGAAAGCATAGAAGAAGAAATTACTAGCTCAGGCGTTGATTATGAAATATTCGATGATATAGATTTTGAACCTACTGTTGAAATAGTTCACAGGGGGGTTGATTTTGCCCGCAAAATGTCCTATGATGGAATAATAGGAGTTGGAGGGGGAAGCCCCCTGGATACTGCCAAGGCAATTGCTGTTTTGGTAACAAATGAAGGGACAGTTCATGATTATGTTGGTGTAGATAAATATATGAATAAGCCCTTACCTTTTATAGCTGTACCTACTACTGCTGGTACTGGTAGTGAAGCAACAAGGTGGTCATTAATAGTTGATCATGAGCGGGAAGAAAAACTGGCAATTGGTTGCTGGGATGCCATGCCTGATGTTTCTATCTGTGATCCGATTATGACCAGGACCATGCCTGTTGGCTTAACTGCTTCTACCGGTATGGACGCCCTGACTCATTCTATTGAGGCATTTGTTAATACAAACTGTCAGAATATATCAGAGGCCATGGCTGAAAAATCTATTTCTTTGATAAGCCACAATTTGCGTCAGGCTGTTGCCAATGGAAATAATATTGAAGCAAGGGATGCCATGTTAATGGGTAGTCTTACAGCTGCCCTGGCCTTTAATGTTACAGGGATTACATCAGTGCATGCTATTTCACACGTAGTAGGAGCACACCTTGGTGTACCCCATGGGATAGCTAATGCAATTCTCCTCCCTCATGTAATGGAATTTAGTCTTATCGGAGCCCCACAAAGATATGCCCAGATAGCACAATTAATGGGTGAAAATCTAGAGGGCTTAAGTCTGATGGAAAGTGCCCGGAAGTCTGTAACGGCTGTCAGGTCATTGCTGGAAGATGTTGGTATAACTGAAGGTTTAAGTGATTACGGATTATCAAAAGTTGGTATTGATGAAATTGATGCTCCCAAAGAGAATATATCAAGACTTGCCACTGAAGCTGCAGGAAGCTCCAGTAATCAATTAAACCCCAGATATATTACTTCCAGGGATATTATTCATATCCTTGAGAATGCACTTTGATTATTTAATGGGAGGGAAAGAGATGGAGGATCTTATTTCTGCAAGGAGCAAAAAAATAAAGCGCTCTGAAATTTTTGAGATGATGGCTTTAGCCAGCAAATATGATAATGTAGTAAATTTTGGTGTTGGGGAGCCACATTTTGATACACCTGAGTCAATTATTGATTATTCTTTTAATGAAACACGGAAAGGATATACTCATTACACTGTTAATGCTGGTGATTTAAAACTTAGAGAGGCTATATCCAAAAAACTGTTACGAGATAATGGAATTAAGGCTGACCCGGATAAAGAAATTATTGTAACTATGGGTGGAATAGAAGCCTTATTATTATTGTGGCTGGCAACAGTAAATCCCGGTGATGAGGTTATTATTCAGGATCCCAGTTGGATAAACTTTAATTCTCAGATTTTACTTACTGGAGGGACACCGGTTAAAGTACCTGTAAAAGAAGAGAATGACTTTGCTTTAAAGGCCAGTGATATTGAAGAAAGAATTACTGATAAAACTAAACTTGTATTAATTAATAGTCCCAGCAATCCAACAGGTGGAGTAACTGATAAAGAAGAGTTAATTAAGATTGGCAAACTTGCTCTGGAGCATGATTTTATCCTGGTATCAGATGAGACATATGAAAAGATTTTTTATGAAGGTGAGCATTACAGTCTCGCCTCCCGGGAAGAGTTAAGGGATCATGTTATAAGTATTTTTAGTTTTTCTAAGACATATGCCATGACTGGCTGGCGTGTTGGTTTTGCTGCAGGTCCTGAAAAAATTATCAAAGAGATGATTAAGATTCACGATAGTGTAGGACTCTGTGCTTCTTCTATTTCCCAGAGTGCAGCTATGGCAGCACTTGATGTGGAAAAAGAAGTTGAAGAAATGGTTAAAGACTATCGTGAGAATAGAGATATTATTGTTGAAGGTTTAAATAGTATTGCTGGTATTTCCTGTATTTATCCTGCCGGTACCTTTTATGCATTTGCCAATATTAAAGAGCTTGGCAAAAAATCACTTGAGTTATCAAGGGATATCCTGGATAAAGTTCAGGTTGTAACCATTGATGGCAGGTCTTTTGGTGAAGCTGGAGAAGGCTATTTGCGATTTACCTTTGCAACATCAAAAGAAAACATTAAAGAAGGTATTGCAAGATTGGATAATTATGTAAAGAAATATCTATAAAATATAATGGCCCATGCATATCAGGGAAAGTAATTTTCTTGATATAAGTGGGCTTTTATTAACAATTTTATTTATTAAGATTTTTATTATTAATTTCAAAAAACTAAGGAGTGAATGATATGGTAAAACGAAAAACAATACTTGATTTAATGGAGATGAAGAAAAAAGGTGAAAAGGCGGCCT
>CAZOON010000327.1:0-2507 GCA_964581445.1 uncultured Halanaerobiales bacterium
ATTATCAGTTTATATATAGTATTGTATTATAACATTCTGAGTAACTTGATAATATTTTTGAAGGAGCAATGTCTATTACTGAACAAAAAGGAGATGCTGATTATTTACGATTACATACAGTTCTTCAGATGGCAGAAAAAGAAGGATTTAAATATATACAGAGCTATGAAAGTGAATTAAACTATACTTGATAAAATCAAAAAAATAATTGTTAATGAATTAGAACAGAGAAAAAAGCAGAATTTAAAGTTTCTACGTGTAGAATTTGATTTTTTTCTGAAAAATGATATATTTAATATATTACCTATTAAACCCAAAATATCAAAATATGATTATATGTACACAAAACCAACATTAGCCAAAAAACTGAATTATTTTTTGATTTAACTTAGATTTAGAGGAGGAAATCAATGTCCATAACTACAATAAAAAATGAAAAAACACTAATTAATCCTGAAAATATTCTGGATCCTGAAAGTGGAAAGTTTTTTAAAGGAAAATCAATTATTATTGATAAAGGGAGGATTTCTAAAATAATTGATAAGCCAGAATTTAGAGATGGAAATACTGAGATTTGTTCTCATTTTAATAATATTATTGATCTACCAGGTTTAACCTTACTTCCTGGACTAATTGACAGTCATATTCATTTTGCTCTTGATGGGGTGAGTTTTAAGGATAGCTTGAATCGCTGGGATGAACCTGATTTAATGGAGAAAAAAATTAAAGAAGAAATAAGCAGTTATCTTGAATGTGGTATAATTGCTGTTAGAGATGGTGGGGATAAGGCAGGCATTGGCTTGAAAGCTCAAAAAATTAGTAGAGATAATAAAGTTATATCTCCAATAGTACAATCTCCTGGTTATGCTTTGCGAAAGGAAGGTTTTTATGGAAGTTTTTTGGGTGAAGGAATAACAAATTTTAGTAAGATAAAAGAAAAAATAAGGGAATTAGCTGACATGGGTGTATCTCATATTAAGGTTTTAGAATCTGGAATAGTGAGTTTCAAAGAATATGGAAAGGTAGGACCAGTTCAATTTACACTTTCTGAAATGGAACAAATTGTGGAAGTATCACATAAATTAGGTTTAAAAGTAATGACACATGCAAGCTCTGATGAGGCAGTTAAAATTTCGACACTTGCCGGGGTGGATTCTGTGGAACATGGCTATTTTTTGAGTGAAGATACTATGGAATTGATGGTTGAGAGAGGTACATACTGGATACCTACTGTTGTCCCCATGAAAAAACAGACAATAATGCCCTGGAAAGAAAATTTTTCTGCTAATCAAATAGAAGTAATTGAAAAAACATACACTCTTCATCTGGAAAATATCAAAAGAGGTTTTAATACCGGTGTGAATCTTGCTATTGGTACAGATTCTGGTGCTAATGCTGTATTTCATGGCAAATCAATTTTTTATGAAATGCAACTTTATGAAATAGCAGGTTTATCTAAATTAGAGATATTGAAAACAGCTACTATTCAGAATGCAAGATTAATGAATCTGGATGAAAAAATTGGCTCAGTAAAAGTGGGTAAATTCCCATATTTCATAGCAGTAGAGGGGAATCCTTTAGACGATTTAAGTTGTTTAGAAAAACCTGAAAAGATTATTATTCCAGATTCTTCAAAAAATCGTTAAAAAATATCAGGAGGGATATATATGAAAACTATAGGTTTAATAGGAGGAATGAGTTGGGAGTCTTCACTTGAATATTATAGGATAATTAATGAATTCATAAAAGAAAGATTGGGTGAGCCTCATTCTTGTGAAAGTATTATGTATTCTGTAGATTTTGCAGAATATGAGCACTTACAGCATGAAGGTGAATGGAAAATTATGAGTAAAAAAATGGTTGATATCGCTCAGAAATTAGAAAAAGCAGGAGCTGAGTTAGTATTAATATGTACAAATACTATGCATAAAATGGCTGAAGATGTTGAGGATAATATAAAGGTACCATTATTTCATATTGCTGATGCTGCTGCTGAGGAAATTAAACTAAATAATTTGAACAAAGTTGGTCTTTTAGGTACAAAATTTACCATGGAGCAGGATTTTTATAAGGAAAGATTAAAGGAAAAACATGGAATAGATGTTATTGTTCCAGATGAAAAAGAAAGAGATATTGTTCATAATGCCATTTATAAAGAATTAATTTCTGGAATAATAAAAGATGATTCCAGAGAAAAATTTAAAGAGATAATTAAAAACCTTAAAAATAATGGGGCTGAAGGAGTAATCTTAGGTTGTACAGAGATACCGCTTTTAATAAAAGAAAAAGATAGTCCTATCCCTGTTTTCGATACAATGATGCTACATGCTAAAAAAGCAGTTGATATAGCTTTAGCATAATATCTATAAAATATGTCATATAACAGGGTGTATTGTAATAAATATAATTATAGATTAATTAAAAACAGATTAGATAAATAAATTGTGAAAATAAAAATTATAATAGATATAAAGGAGAAAATATTTTTTTGTGCAATTATGAATATA
>CAZOON010000328.1:0-2488 GCA_964581445.1 uncultured Halanaerobiales bacterium
AGTACCCCTCCTATTAAAAACAATTGGGTAAACTATCTACTTTATAACCCTGACAAGTTGAGAATTTATTACCAGGGCATTGAATTTTTTACCATTATCAGGATTTTCAACAAGTACATAATCACCTTTTTTCCCATTCTGTCTGGCAATTACCATTGTTGCTATTTTAACATTAGCAACAATAACCTCTACCTGCACATAATCTCCCCTTTTTATCAATAAAGGCTCTTTAAGATAATAGGTGCTTAGAATCTGGTCTTTTGCTATAGATACCCTGGCTACCTTATTACTTAAATTATTATCTATCTCTTTAACTAACTCACCTCTAATAATACCAATCTCCTTTTCCCCCAGATAAAAATCATCTGCTTTAATACTTTCACCCTGACCTATATCCCTTTTAGCAATCAAAACTTCCTGGTAATGCTTGAGTTCAAAACCCAGATATATTCTTTTCCATAGTTTGTCTTCAATTATAATGTCAACGGGTAAAGAAACAGAATTGGAGAGATTGTAATTATTGTCCGGAATTTCCAGTCTATATTCCCTATCAGGTATTAAAATCTCTCCTGGATTAAAAGTAGGAGTGATTATTAACTCTCCTTTTTCAATATTAATAGCATCTTCGATATATGAGCTAACAAAATTATTTAATTCTTTTATAGAAATAGACTTACTTGCCCTTTCCACTTCAACTCGTTTTTCCATATCCAGCTTAAAATCAGAACGAGAATAGCCGGCATCCTGTAAAATCAGGCTTAACATATTTTGACTTATTATTTTTATATAACCTGGATAAGGTGACTTGCCAAGGTCCAGATTTACTATTTCCTGATTAATCTCTCCTTTTATCGAGGCGATTTCACCCAGAATAATTTGCTCTCCCCCTACAATAACCTTTTCCGGTATACTAATTATTAAAGATTCAGCCATTATATTCTGAGTAAATAATATTAAAAGTAATAGAATAATAATAAACTTAATAAGTCTTTCCTTCAACATATTATAACCTCAATTCAGGATTAACGTTTTAATTGATTTGCTGTATTAAGCATTTCATCTGCTGATTGAATTGCTTTTGAATTAACCTCATAGGCACGTTGAGCTGCTATCAAATTAACCATTTCTTCTACAACCTTTACATTTGACATCTCTAAAAATCCCTGATTAATAGTTCCATAACCATCCTGGCCAGGACTACCTACCATGGGATCTCCTGAAGCCACTGTCGCTTCAAGAAGATTTCTCCCGGCACTTTTCAGTCCAGCAGGATTAGAAAAAGTAGCCAGTTGAATCTGTCCCAATTGCTGAGGCTGATTACTTCCTGCAATCTGGGCATTAACATTACCATCTGTAGTAATAGTAATATTAATCGCATCCTGTGGTATATATATCTCCGGCTGAATAGGATAACCATCTGAGGTTACCAGTCTACCTGTACTATCCTGTTTCAAGGATCCATCTTTGGTATAGGCAATTGTACCATCTGGTATTAATACCTGTAAAAATCCATCACCTTCAATAATTATATCCAGGGGATTATCAGTTGTTTGAATATTACCAGGAGTGAATATCTTCTGTGTTGCAGCAACTTTAGAGCCATGTCCTATCTCCACACCTACAGGTAACTGTGCCCCCTGAGCATTGGGACTTCCTGGCTGTTTTATACTCTGATACATTAAATCTTGAAAATTAACCCTGCTTTTTTTAAATCCTGAAGTATTAACATTTGCCAGATTATTAGAAGTAACATCTATATTTGTCTGCTGAGCATTCATACCTGTCGCAGCAGTCCATAATGCACCAATCATATATATCATCTCCATTTTAATTTTTTATTAATGCTGTATCTATCGGTCAACAGCAATTCAGCTTCCTCAATGGAGGTCCAGCTGATTTATCTAAGTCTTCCAATTTCATTAACTGCTTTATCCAGAGTTTCATCAGCACTCCGAATAACCCTTTGATTTGCCTCATAAAGACGGTTAACTTCTATCATATTCACCATTTCATTAACAATATTTACATTAGATTCTTCAAGATAACCCTGCATTAATTCATAATTATCTGCCTCCAGCTCTTGCCCACCATCAACAAGTTTAAAAAGATTATCACCTTCCTTTTGCAGCATATTATCATTTTCAAAATCAACTATCATAATACTGTCAGCTGATATTTCTCCCAGTGAAAGTTGTCCTTCTGAATCAAAATGAATTTTTTCACCTGATATGGTCTGCATTACACCATTATTACCAATCAACACATAGCCCTGGGAATTCACAATCTCACCATCTTCATTTAACTTGAAATTACCATCCCTGCTATATCTCCTTCCCATAGGGGTATCAATTACAAAATATCCTTCCCCTTTTATGGCCAGATTTAAGGGGTTATTAGTAAACTTCAATTTACCACTGGACAAATCAGTATAGGTATCAGCTAATGCTACGCTACTACCTGCCTCACCAATTCCAACAGCTTCTTTGCC